>NZ_JACGAX010000009.1:0-64420 GCF_020138145.1 Campylobacter sp. RM9334 | reverse complement strand
AAAAAGAATTTGAGTTAAGTTTGAAAAAGAATTTATAGAATTTAGAATTAATTCTAAATTCTATTAGCTAAGCTTATTGCTTAGCTCTTTGTTTTTCCCAATCTTCCCAACTATGTGGAGTTGTGTCCTTTAAATCATATAAAGTTTGTGCTAAATCTTTATGCCCTACATGTTTATGACAATCGGTGCATTTCATCTCATCAGCACTACCTTTAAAACTTAGATAGGTAAGATGGATTGGTAATGTGCTTTCATTGTCTTTTACGAAAGCATTTTCGTGGCATTTTAGACAAGAGCTATCAAAAGTATAATTTTTTCTAGCGTGTTCTCTATTTGCTAACCAATCTTTTTTAGTCGGGTCTTTTGTTAAAGTTGTAAAGCCTTCTGCTATTCCGTTTTTAGCTTTAGTCAATAAGTATTTTGCCAAATTATCGTGTGGTAAATGACAATCAGCACAATTAACTACCACTCCTTTAGGATTTTTAGCCCCGTGTATATCATCATTAACATTTGTGATTGCTATAGGTCCATCCCAAGAATGGCAACTCCCACAAAACGGATATTTGCCTGTTACATGAACAATTTTTTCTCCTAAGAATACTAAAACAAGAGTTATGATTACTATCATACAAGTAAAAGCTATTTTATTTTTCATGTATTCTCCTTTATTTTACTTTTAAATTTTTTAAGATTTCTTGGCTATGGCATCTAGCACACATATTAACAGATGGTTTGTGAGTTTTATGACAATTATCGCAGTCTAATTTATCATAATGTGGGCTTTGATGAACATTGTTATTATGTCCGTAACCTGCAGTATATTCTGCTAGTTTTGAATAATCCCCGTGGCATTTTATACAACTATTTAGCATAGCTGATGAATAATCTTTCGCTTGTGCTTCTAGGTGGCAATCATTACACTTAAGATTTAATTTTTTATGAATTCCTTTCACTTCATAGGCTTTTTCGCTAAAATCTACATTTACTTTTCCTAACGAATCCTTTAATACATTTTCATTTGCAAATAAAAAACAGGCAAATAAACATATAATACTAATAAATCTCATTGCTAACCCCTTAATAAATTATAATTTTTTGCTAGAGTATTTCCAGCTCTTTTTCCATAAACTAAGCAATCTAAAACCGCATTAGAACCCAATCTATTGTATCCGTGTCTTCCGCCAGTAATTTCTCCACATGCATACAAACCTTGAATTAATTGCATATCATTATCATATACTTCACAATCTTTATTAGTTTTTACTCCACCCATACAATGATGAACTTTTGGTCCTGGTCTTGCAGCAAAAAATGGAGCTTGTTCTATTTTTATATACTTTCCTTTGTAATCTGAAAAATTGCGATTAAATTCTGGGTCTTTATAATCTTTATCTTTTGAAGCAAGTTCAACATATTCATTGTATCTTTTTAACTGCTCTAAGAAAGGCTCTTTATTGATATTATAATGAGCTATTAATTCATCCATTGTTTCAAATTGTTTTACAGCACCAACTAATAAGCCCCTATTTAAATCTTCTAT
This sequence comes from Campylobacter sp. RM9334, assembly GCF_020138145.1. Lineage (NCBI taxonomy): Bacteria > Pseudomonadati > Campylobacterota > Epsilonproteobacteria > Campylobacterales > Campylobacteraceae > Campylobacter > Campylobacter sp. RM9334. The sequence goes on along the minus strand of NZ_JACGAX010000009.1, from coordinate 62,880 downwards.
ATCAACCGTTTTAGTGCCATTTATATCCATAATTAAAACAGGTGGATTTAAACCTTTTTCATTCATAGCTAATATCGCATCGCTACCTTGTTTTCTATCAGTAATTTCATTTACAAATCTTTTTCCTGTTTTAGGATTTACCATCATTCCATAAGCATAAGCCCTAGTAATCCATCTATAAGCAAATCCAAAACCACCTTCATCTTGACTTGTTACGTGCATACTTTGAATATATTGCATATCTATGAATTTAACATTATCATTTATTAGTTTTTGTGCTGTGTAGCCAGTAGCTCCTAAATGATTTGTGGTTAATACATCATCTCTTAAACTAGAATCAAATATTTGTCTAAATTTTAAATCAGCTCCCCAACCACCAGTAGCTAAGATAATACCACCAAAGGTTCTATAATATTTAGTAATTCCACTTTCATTGTTTTTTTCTTCATATCCACGCTCAAAGTTAAATTGATATTTTTCTCTTACTTTAATTCCAACAACTTTATGATTTTTATCATATAAAATATCATCCATTATAACTCTTGTTAAAATCTTACCGCCTCTATTAAGAATTTGTTCTTGTAATGGTCTTGTAATATAACTACCTGCACCTGCTGAATGAGAGCGTGGAACGCTATGACCACCACTTCTACTAACCCACTTAAAATTAACTCCATTATCTATAAGCCAATCAAGAGTTTTTACTCCATCATTTATCATAATATTTACTAGTTCTAAATCATTTAAATTCTTACCACTTTTTAATGTATCTTGTATGTGTAGATTAATATCATCAACTATTCCATCTCTAGCTTGTAATTTTGAGCCAGCAACAGCCATTGAACCACCTGAATAAGCCGAGTTGCCACCTAAATAAGGCATTTTATCAATCATAACAACATTTTTAATACCATTATCCAAAAGACTTAGCATAGCTGCACTTCCTGCAAAACCACTTCCAATTACTATTGCATCATAATATTCATCCCATTTTATATCATCAATATCTATACTATTAGATAAAGCAATATTAGGCATTAAAATAGAGCCATACACTAAGCCAGAAAACTTTAAAAAGTCTCTTCTATCTTTAGTTTTCATAAAACCTCCTAATTAAAAAATAATTTTAATAATAATTTTATTTTAAAAGAAAATATGCTTAGTAAATAATAAAAATTTTTTAATAATATTTTTAATTTAATAATTATTATGAAGTAATAATAAGGATTTTTGATAAGTGATATTAACTTATTCTTATATTAATAAATTAATATAACTAATGTTTTTGTAAAAAGAATTTGGTTAATGATTAACAATAATTTCAAATGGTAAAATTATGTCGCAAATCAAATTAAGGAGATAATTATGTCAGTAGCAGTAGTTTTCGGAAGTGCTATGGGAAATACAGAAGGCGCAGCAGAAAAAATTGCAGAAGCACTAGGTGCTGAATTATTAAATATCGCTGATGTTGATGCTGATAAACTAAATGGTTTTGATAAATTAGTTTGCGGAACTTCAACTTGGGGTAGTGGTGACTTACAAGATGATTGGGATTCATTTGATTTTAGTGGTCTAAAATTAGCTGGTAAAACAGTAGCTGTATTTGGTATGGGAGATAGCTCAAGCTATTCTGATACTTTCTGCGGCGGTATGGGAAAACTTGCTAAAGCTTTAAAAGAAGCTGGTGCAAATTTAGTTGGCGAAGTATCAACTGATGGTTATGATTTTGAAGATTCAGAAGCAGTAGTTGATGGCAAATTCGTTGGTCTTGCATTAGATAATGACAATCAAGAAGATTTAACAGACGAAAGAATTGCAAACTGGGTAGCACAAATTAAAGCTAACTTCTAATCACGAAATAGCAAGTTTTTACTTGCTATTTTAAGGATACTTATGAAAAAGTTTTTATTATTATTTTTAGTATTTTCAATTAATTTTTTATCTGCTGATTTAATTAAAGTAGCTATGAAAAATCAACCAAATAATATAAATCCAATTTATAATCCAAATGATGATTTAGTAAATTTATTATATTTAGGTTTGTTTTATAAAAATAATAATAAAGAATTAATTCCCGCACTAGCCAATTCATACAAAATAAGTAATGATAAATTAAGATACGAATTTGAATTAAAACAAGGTCTTCATTTTATAAAAAATAATATAGATTTTGGAGAATTTACTTCAGAAGATGTAAAAACTACTTATGAAATAATTATAAATCACTTTTTTAATTCAAATTATAGTAGATTTTATAATAATATTTCTCAAATAAATATAATTGATAAATATAAAGTTGAATTTGTATTGAAGTATCCAGATAATGATTTTTTAAATTCTTTAACACTAGGGATTATGTCAAAAAATGCTCTTATTAAATATGGTTTAAGTTGGTTTAATAGTGATGCTATTGGTCTTGGTACTTATAATTTAAAGCAATTTAACAATGAACAAATAGTTTTAGTAAAAAATCCTAATGCTATTTTTAAAGCACTTAATGATGGGGTAGTTTTTAAGTTTTATCAAAATGAAGTTCAAATAAAAAATGCTTTAAATAATGATATAATTGATGTTGGCTTGATTAATTATAAAAATATAAAAAATATTGATGATGATTTAGTATATAAGACTTTAGAATCAGATCACGCTATAGCGTTACAATTAAATAATAAAGTAATTTATGATAGGAAATTAAGATATGCAATTTCTTTGATTATTTGTAACAAATCTATTTTAAATCAATTACCGAATTTTAGTATTAATAAACATATTTTAAGTTTGAATAATAATGGTTGTGATAGAGCAGAAGCTAGAAAAATTATAAATGAATTAGGATTTTATAAAGATAAAAAGAGTATAGAATTAAATATTAATAAAGAAAGCACAGCAAATTATTATAAAAAATTAGATTTACCTTTAAAATTAGAAATTTATGTAGATAAAAACAATAAAGACTACTTAAGTATAGCTGAAAATCTTGCTATGCAATTAAAAGATTTTGGAATATTAACAGATGTATTACAAACCAACAATGATGATAATGAAGCTAGTAAGATTATAGATATTGAAGTATATGATAGTATTAATTTTGCAACTATTTTAAATACAAATAAGATTAATAAAACTCAAGCAAAAAATACCATAAATCAAGTGCAAGAGAATTATTACAAAGAGTTTCAAGAGCAGATTAAAATGAACCCTTCTTATGTATTTTTGGTAAATTACAATTATTTTTTAGCTTATAATAAAAAAATTAAAGGTATTGAAAATATGCCAATAGGATTTAATGGAAACGGATTATTTTCTCAAGTAATTAAGTGGTATAAATATGAATAATTTCATTATTAGCCTAAAAGATTTTTTTACATTTAGATTTTTAGCATTTTCTTTATTTCCATTAATTATAAGCTCAATTATATTTATTAGTTTATTAACACTTGCATTTAGTTATGTTGGTAGTTTAGATTTTAACGAAGAAGCTTTTAACTTTTTTTTAGGTGCGATGATACTACACGCCATACAAATATTTATTATGATAATTACTATTTCAGGTGGCGGTTTTTTAGCTTTATATTTATCTATATTTTTTGCTTTAGTTATTACTTCATTTTTAACTCCAATGATAGTTAGAGAAATCAATTTAAAGCATTATAATTACAATAAATTAGATGAAATAGGGTTAATTCAAATAACTTGGCTTTTGTTTAAAATCGTATTGAAATTCTTATTTTTTTTATTTTTTGTGCTTTTATTTCACATAATTCCTATATTAAATTTCATAGCATCATTTTTAATGTTTTGCTTAATGTTTTATTTATTTTTTAATTTTTTAATTTACGATGTGGCTAGTTGTGTTTTAAATAAAAATGATTTTTTAAGTTTTAAACCTTTTAAATTTAAATATATTTTTTGCGTATTTTTATTTTATTTGGCTTCAAATATTCCTTATGTTGGGTTTTTTCTACCTGTATTTTTTGTAATATTTCTAGCTCATTTATTATTTCAAAATGAATTAAGATTAAAACAGCCTTTAAATTGATTAAAAATAACTTTTATATTTTGATTTTTTTGTAGTATTTAATTTTATTTTTAAGGAGATTATTATGGTTTTAAACAATGAAATTATTTGTAATGTATGTAGTCTAAAAGCTAGCGAAGACGAGCACGCAGTATTTATTAGAGCTCATAAAAACAATAAGCCAGTAGATATTTGCACAAGTTGTATTCCGAGCGTAATTCACGGCTCTGGAATGGTTGTAAAAAGTGATGAAGAAATCATTAAAGATTTAGATTGATTTTAGGAATTTCATTTGAAATTCCTATGGTAATTATATGTTATTTAGCATTTTAGAATTTTTACATAATTACTATGGCTTAATAATAACTATTTTTTACTTCATATTACTTGGTATATTCGTTTTATTTATAAAAAAGGCAGAAAAATTTATAAATGACAAAAATAAAGAAATTCAAACATTAAAAATAGATAAAGAAGATTACGAAGATACAAAAACTGATAAAAATATTTTGCTATACAAAAACTATAAATATGAAGAAGAATTATTAAAACTCAAAGATGAGTTAAAACGATTACAGACTTTAACAACTTCAGATATTAATAAAATAGCCATTGAAAAAGCACAAGAATTGATATTAGAAAAAGAAAAAGATTATGAAGACAAATTAAAAGAATTAAATAGATATTATAAGCTAGAAAAAGATAAACTAATTCAGTCTTATGAATTAAAAATAAGTGAAGAAAAAAACGCACAAAATAAAATCAAATTAGAAAATATCAAAAAAGGCAAAAATTACGAATATCAAATAAAAATATACTATGAAAATATAGGTTATAAGGTTTTTCCAAATGGTTTTGTAAATGGTAAAAACGACAAAGGCATAGATTTAATAGCGTATAAAAATAGTGAAATAAGGCTAATTCAATGCAAGTGCTACACAAATCCACCAAAACAATATCTGCTTAGAAAATTTATAGGAGATTGCGAAGTTTTTATTAGAAACAATCCATCATTATGTGATAATAAAATAATTTATAAAGATTTTATAACAAGCTGTAATGATAAAGATTACGGAGTAGTGTGTTACTTAAGAGAATATCCAAATGAAATAAATTATCAAATCATTAACTATATAAATTAAAGCATTAAGACAATAAATAATAGATTAATAATTTTTTATTTGCTATAATTAATCTTATTTTTAAAGGTAGGATATGAATGAGTTTTTAATATATCTAACATATTTTTTAGATAATTTACATGATTTAGCTAGTGGGATTATTAGTATTTTAATTCCTATACCATATGCAAGTTTTATTACTTACCCTATTGTTTTTACTCTTACTTTATTTATAGGATTAAAGCTCTATCCTAGATTTATAATAGCTTTATATATTTTATTTTTTTATTTGGTTATAAGAATTGGGCTTATTGATAGAGATGCCGGTGGGTGGTTTGTAGTTTTACAACTATTGCTACCAATTGTATTTTCACTATTAATTTGGTGGTTTTATAAGTTAATAATGAAACAAAATCAAAAATTTATTAAAGTTATCTTTTATTTTTTCTCATTTTTAATGATTGCTTTTCACGGAATATTATTCATAAGTCATTTTGATTTACAGCAAAGTCCAAAATACGAAGTAACAGAACTTAAAAAACCAAATACCTTATTATTAAGCACAATTGAAAAGCAAAACTATACGATAGATGGAAAGTTTTTTAAAAGTGTAAATTTAATAGTTGATAAAGAAGTGCAATTATATGAAGATTATCATGAAAAAATTTTTGAAGAAGAAGCTTCAGAATTACCAACTAGACTTAGTAAAGATAAACTAATAAATTATGATATTTATGGTTATTATAAACCTTGTAGTTATGCAATAACAAATTTAAATAATTTGAGTTTAGAACTTAGCCCTAATCTTAATAGAATTTATGATTCTTTTACTAGGTTATTTATTGATAACTATTATCTTAGTTTAGGTAATTATTATAGAAGAGGTAGTTGCTCTAATGATGTTTATACAAATTATTTAAATAAATTAAAAGGAGAATTAAAATGAAAACAAGTTATAAAAATATTAGTAATTTTTATAATTAGTTTTATTAAATATAAAGGATAAATTTGAATATAGATAATTTAAAAGATTATAAAATAAAAAACGATTATTTATATAGCTTAGAGCTTATTAGATTTATTAGTGAAATTTTCGTAATTTTAATTTTATGTCGCATAATTTATGTTGGTATAGATAATTTAATTTTTTTATATAATAGACCAGAACGAATAATGTCGGATTTGTGGTGGATAAAAAGGATGGATGAAGCAATACTTCGTAGCATATTCTTTATTATATTCTTTTTAAACCTTAGACAAATAAAAAGACTTAGATTTGTTAAAAATAATGATTTTTATATTAGCGTAGATAATGAAAAGATATATTTTGAAACCTACGAAATAGGCGAAAAAGGTCTTTTTGGTACAGCAAAAAGTTACAAAAAAGTAACCGCAACGATAAATAAAAGTGATATAGTTTTTAGATTGCAATCTAAACGACCTGCTTTAGCTTATTCATATATATTCAATAAAGACGCTTTCAATACTCAAGAAATGGAAGTAAAAAATTTAAATCATAAATCAGATTTTATATTAATTAGAATATTATTCTTTCCTATACTTATATTTTTTGTAATATTAGATATTTTATCAAGTTATTTAATATTGTTTTTCTTAAATGGTAAAAACTTAAAAACTTACACAATATATCAAACTAAAACCAAGCTAGTTTCATTGCCTTTTGTTGATGATTTATCGGTTTATTTTTTATATACAGAGTTTAGACAAAAGTATTCTGCAATGAGTAAAGGTGGCTATGAAATGGAAGCAAAAGAAGAAGCACAACCACTAGGTGAAAAATACATAGCAAAACAACAAAAGAAAATTGAAAAGATTTTAAGTGAAAAGTCTTCAAATACAATTAAATAATTTTAATTTTTATATAAATTACTTTTAAAATATAATGTATTATAAAATAAATTCTAATTCAAATCACAAGAATTTGAATTAGATATTTTTGTTAATCAAGAGAATTAATATCGCTTATTTCGTGATGGATATATCTTTCATCGTTTTCTAAGGTATCAACGCTTTTAAACATTCTTTCCCAGCGGATATTATAATCATCATCCCAGCTTAGATAAACAAACCAAGGTTTACCTTCAATATATTTATAATCTACACTTCCCCAAAAGCGGCTATCATTTGAGTGGTCGCGATTATCACCCATCATAAAGTATTCATTGCTAGGCACCTTATAATAATACGCTTTAATATCACTTCTTAATTCACTAACATAAATTGGCTTCATTACAAACTCACCCTTAGCCATAAAGTATTCTATGACCTTATCAAAATCCACTCTTTCATCATAATGAATACCCTTTTTAGTATAAGGCTCTTTTATGTATAATTTGCCTTGTAAAATCACTTGTTTATTAGCAGGATAATTTGCTCTCATGTATTCATCTCCTTCGTGCATTCTCACATAAAGGGTCTTATTTGCAAATATTATCTCATCATCTCCTAAAGCAACGCAGCGTTTAACATAATGTAGCTTTGTATTGTGCGGATACAAAAACACCACTATATCATCTCTTTTAGGCTTAGCATAGCTTAATAAATGCCCATCGCCTTTAAAATCAGGCAACACAGGAACTTCTAGGAATGGAATTCTAGGAGTTGGTATCCCGTAGGCGAATTTTTTTACAAATAAATGATCTCCTACTAAAAGTGTGTTTTTCATAGAGCCACTTGGTATTGTAAAAGCTTGAGCTACGAAAAATATAAAAACAAGAACAAATACAATAGTCCCCGTCCATGAATTCCAAAAATCAACTAATTTTTGCCATTTTGTTTTATTTTCTTGCATTTTCTTCCTTTTTTAATCTTGCTTCATATGTGTTTTGCATTAGTGCATAAATAGTCATAGGTCCTACTCCGCCAGGAACTGGAGTAATCATACTAGCTTTATTACTTGTCTTAAGATAATCTCCTGATAGTTTTTTGCCATCAATTTCTTTGCAAATCCCAACATCAATTAAAATAGCTCCATCTTTTATAAAATCATCATTTATTAGATGAATTACACCTGTAGCACTTATTAAAATATCAGCGTTTAAAGTATGCTCTTTTAAATCTTTTGTATATTTGTGGCATACGCTAACACTTGCACCTTCATTAATCATCATAGCAGCAAGTGGGCGACCTACTATGATACTATCGTTTATTATGCAAATATTTTTGCCTTTTACACTGATACCATAATGCTTCATCAAAATATCAATTCCAAGCGGGGTGCAAGCATAAAAATGTGGTTTTAAATTCGCTAAAACTAAACCTAAATTAAGTGGAGTAAAACCATCTACATCTTTAATAGGATTTATAGCGTTTATGATATTGTCTTTATTGATATGATTTGGTAAAGGTAGTTGCACTAAGATAGCATCTACACTATCATTATCATTTAAATCTCTTATGATTTTTAATAATTCTTCTTCGCTAATACTACTATCTAGCTTATAATCTTTACTAATTATTCCTAATTCATTACAAGCTTTTAATTTACTTCTTACATAAACCCCACTAGCATAATCATCTCCTACTAAAATTACAGCTAAGCAAGGTTTGGTTTTTAGCTCATTAATTTTGAGTTTTAATTGTGCATATAATTCTTTGCTTAATTTTTTTCCATCTAGTATCAATTTGTAACCTTTATAAAAATAAAGATTGTATTATAACCCTTAAAAACAACGGATTATAAAATGAAATCAAAATTAATATTATTAGTTTTTAGCGTATTTGTTTATGCTAATAGTGATTTTTTAAGCAAAGATGAATATCAATTAAGCTTGTATCAAAACCCAAGGGGAATTGGTTGTGATAAATGCCACGGGCTTGATGGAAGTGAGCAAATATTTGCTACTTATAAAGAAAATGGAAAAACCATTCAAGTAATAATCCCTAGTATTAAAAATATTAGTTATGAGAATTTTTATAAAGCCTTAGTTAGTAAAACAAGTTCAAAAAATATAATGCCAAATTATTATTTAACAAATGAAGAAATAAAAAATTTATACTTATATATCAAGAAAAAAGGAGAAAAAAATGACAAATAAAGAAGCTTTCGCACAAGCACAAACATTAATAGCAGGTGGGGTTAATTCTCCTGTAAGAGCGTTTAAAAGTGTAGGTAGTGAGCCTGTATTTATAAAAAAGGGAGATGGCGCTTATATAATTGATATTGAAGATAAAAAATACCTTGATTTAGTTCAAAGCTATGGACCTTGCATTTTAGGACACGCTGATATAAATGTAACAAACGCTATTATTAATGCAGCAAAAGATGGCACAAGTTATGGTGCTCCTACATTAGCTGAAAGCAAATTAGCACAAAAAGTTATATCGTTATATCCTGCAATAGAGCAAATTAGATTTGTAAATAGTGGGACAGAAGCTACTATGAGTGCAATTCGCTTAGCAAGAGCTTATTCTAATCGTGATGGGCTTATTAAATTTGATGGTTGTTATCACGGACACGCTGATATGCTTTTAGTAAATGCAGGAAGTGGCTTAGCTACTTTTAATACTCCAAGCTCAAGTGGAGTTAGTAAAAACGCTGTAAAAGATACTTATACAGCTAAATACAATGATATAGAAAGCGTAAAAGAGCAAATTGCTATAGCAAAGAGTAATGGTAGTGAAATAGGTGTGATTATTATTGAACCAATTGCAGGAAATATGGGTTTTGTCCCTGCTAAAAAAGAGTTTTTAGAAGACCTTAGAAAGCTTTGTGATGAATTAAAAATCGTTTTGATTTTTGATGAAGTTATGAGTGGTTTTAGAGCTGCTTTAGGTGGGGCTTTAGAGATTTATAAAGTTGTGCCTGATATGGTTTGTTTTGGTAAGGTTATTGGTGGGGGACTTCCTGTTGGAGCTTATGCTGCAAAAAAAGAAATTATGCAACTTCTAAGTCCACTAGGCGGAGTATATCAAGCAGGAACGCTAAGCGGAAATCCACTTGCAATGGCAGCAGGTATTGCAAATCTTGAGCAATTAAACGATGATATTTATAAAAAATGTGATAAATGGGCAAAAAATGCAATTAATGCTATGCTAGATGAGAGTAAAAGTGCAGGAGTGCCTTTTGTAGCTAAAAATATAGGTTCAATGTTAGGATTTTTCTTTAATGAAAAATACCCATTAAATTACGATGACGCTAAGACAAGTGATACAGCTAAGTTTTCAAGATTTCATAAAATTATGCTAGAAAATGGAGTAAATCTTGCACCATCAACCTATGAAACTGCATTTATTTGCTCTAAGTTTGAAGATAAAGAATTTGAAATATTTATAAATGCGTTCAAAAAGGCTATTCGTGCATAACGAAGAAAATAAAAGAGCTAAAAAAGTAAAAAGTGTAATAGACGCTGCAAATCATCTAAGCTTAGGTATTAGCATTGTAGTTGCAGTGCTAATTGGCGTTGGTTTAGGAGTTTTACTCGCTAAGATTTATAAGCCTTTATTTTTCGTAGGACTTGCATTTGGAATAGCAGCTGCAATTTCAAATGTATATAAGGCTTATAAATTATTATTAAAAATCAACGAAGATGATAAGAAATAAAGTCTTTTTAACCTTAAATCAAGGTTAAAAAGGCCAAATAGTTTCAACTGCTTTTGTTCCCCAAGGTTTTTTAGTAGCTTTATCAATTTCGCCTTGAGTTGAATAAAGTATTTTAGCGTCTGCTATGTATTTGCTCTCAATTGTGTTTTGACCTGTTATATCATAAGGTCTAATTACTCCAGAGATTTGAACGATTTGTTTTTCTCCGTTTATTAATAATTGTCTTTTTCCTTCAATAAAATAATTTCCATTAGCTAATACCTTTATTACTCTAGCACTAATTGTTGTTTGAAATTTTTCATTTCTACTAGCTTGACCGCTACCACTAAAATCTGAATTATTTTTTGTTTGAAAGCCAATATCTGCTGATTTATTAAGACTTGATAATAATCCTGCAAAAACTCCGGAATTTAAATTAGCATTAGAAGCTTTATTCGTGCTTTTACTAGCTTTACTACTTTGGCTTGTATCTTCTTTAATAATTATTGTAACTATATCATTTACATTCATAGCTTTATTATCGCTAAAAAGTGGATTAGAGCCTTTTCCAAAAAGTGAGCCTGGACTTCCTAAATTATTATCAGCCTTAGGTTCAATTTGCTCTACATATGTTGGAGCTTTCATATCCATTTGCGGATCAGCCAAACCACAACCTGAAATTAACAAAGAGAAAACAAAATATTTTATGTAACTTTTTTTCATATTTTCTTCCTTATTTATTAATATTTTAGGCATATACTCTAGCGAAATTTAATCAATGAAGGAGTAGCAATGAATGCGATTTACTTTCAAAAACAAAGCAGGGAAAGTTTAGATAATCTTGCTATAAAATTATCAAAAAAATATTCAAATATTGTTGTTTTCCAAGCACTTGCTTGTGAAGACGGGGTGTGTGGTTTAAATAAATTATCAAAAGAGCATAATATAAAAACTGAATACTTATATGATAGTGCAACAGGCGTTAAAGAGTATTTGAAAAATGAAAATACTTTTTATAAAAATATAATCATTAAAGTTAATGAATTAAAAGCTAAATATGATTTTGTATTAGTTGCTAGTTTTGGAGTTTTTGGTGGTCTTGATACTTTTTGGATAAATCTAAAACTAAGTAAAGAGCTTAATTTAAATTATGTAATTGATAATGATTTAACCAAATTTGAGTTTGCTAAAATTCATCATAAATACGCAAGTTTATATAATGAAAATACAAGCTTAGATGAGTTATTAAATCTTAAAAAACCTGATTATGTAAGTCCAATGGCATTTGAAGTTATGCTAGAGAGCAAGGCTAAAGAAAATATTAAAACCATAGTTTTACCAGAAGGAAATGATGAGCGTATTTTAAAGGCTGCTAGTATTTTATTAGAAGGTAAAGCTGTTAAATTAATTATCTTAGGAAACAATAAAGAAATAGCACAAAAAGCTAGTGATTTGGGTATAGATTTAGATGATGTTAAGACTTATAATCCAGGTAATTCATCATTAGATGATGAATGTGCAAATGCACTTTATGAAGCTAGAAAATCAAAGGGAATGAGCCTTGAGCAAGCAAAAGAACTTATAAAAGATAGAAATTATTTTGGAACTTTACTAGTTCATTTAGGCTACGCTGATGCTATGGTTAGTGGGGCTGCATGTTCAACTGCTGATACAATTCGCCCAGCTCTTCAAATAGTTAAAACTAAACCAGGTGTTAAGAGTGTAAGTGGTGGATTTTTTATGTGCTTAAGTGATAAGGTTTGGTATTTTGCTGATTGTGCAGTAAATCCTAATCCAACTCCTGAAAATCTAGCCGAAATTGCAAGTGTTAGTGCGGCTACTTATAAGGCTTTTGGTTTTGAACCAAGAGTTGCAATGCTATCTTATTCAACTGCAAATAGCGGTAGTGGAGTAAGCGTTGATTTAGTAAAACAAGCGTGTGAATTAGCAAAATCTTATGAGGGATTAAATTATGATGGTCCTATACAATTTGACGCAGCAGTAGATATTGCAACAGCAAGTAAAAAAATGCCTGATAGCAAAGTAGCAGGAAAGGCAAATGTATTTGTATTCCCTGATTTAAATGCAGGAAATATAGCTTATAAAGCAGTGCAAAGAAGTGCAGGGGCTATTGCGGTTGGTCCTGTTTTGCAAGGTTTAAACAAACCTATTAATGATTTAAGTAGGGGTTGTTTGGTTGAAGATATTGTAAATACATGTTTAATTAGTGCAATTCAAGCACAATAAATTATAAAAAAGGAAAAATTATGAAAAAAATATTAGTTTTAAATGCAGGTTCAAGCTCACTGAAATTCCAATTATTTTTTAATGAAGATAGTGTTGCGAGTGGTTTGGTTGAGCAAATTGGAGAAAGTAATTCAAGAGCAAAAATTAAATTTGATGGCAAGGAATTAGAGCATTTAGGTGGCATAAATAATCACGAAGATGGCTTAAAAGTAGTTCGTGATTTATTTGCTAAAAGCGGACTTTTAACTGATTTTAATGAATTAGCAGCAGTAGGTCATCGTGTGGTGCATGGTGGAGATAAATTTATTAAAGCAACATTAGTTGATGATAAATGTTTAAAAGCTTTAGATGAATTAGTAAAATTAGCACCTTTACATAATCCTGCAAATATTTCAGGAATTAAAACAATTATAAATCTTGCTCCAAGTGTTAAAAATATAGCAGTATTTGATACAGCATTTCATCAAACAATGCCAGAAATCGCATATCGCTATGCAATAGCTAATAAATATTATGAAGAAGATGGCGTTAGAAGATACGGCTTTCATGGAACATCTCATGAATTTGTAACTCGTGAAGCAGAAAAATTCTTAGGTATTAAAAACATAGATGCAATTACAGCTCACTTAGGAAATGGTGCAAGTATTAGTGCTATTAAAGATGGTAAATGCGTTGATACTTCAATGGGTCTTACTCCGCTTGAAGGATTAATGATGGGAACTAGATGTGGGGATATTGATGCTGGAGCTTTATTTTATTTAGCATATAATAAAGGTTTAAGCATTGCTGAACTTGATAAAATTTGCAATAAACAAAGTGGTTTATTAGGAATTTGTGGTGCAAATGATATGCGTGAAATTGAAGAAAAAATGCAAAATGGTGATAAGAAAGCAAAATTAGCATTTGATATGTTTTGCTATAGAATTGCAAAATACATAGGCTCATACCTTGCAGTAACTCCTGCTAAGGCTCTAATTTTTACAGCAGGTATTGGTGAAAATGATGATTTAATGAGAGCTGCGGTTTGTAAGCAACTTGCACATCTTGGCTTTAGCATTGATGAAGAAAAAAATGCTAAGCGTGAAAAAGTAGCTAGAAATATAGCAAAAGCTGATTCAAAATACCCAATTTTAGTTATTCCAACTAACGAAGAATTATCAATAGTAAAACAAACAATGGAACTTATTTAATCCTATTGATTTAAATTCTTGTAAAACTATAAATAATTAAACATTATTTGTAGTTTTACTGCCATTATATCTTCTTAATTGTATTTTATTTTATATGTTTGGATTACATAACCACACCCATCTATATAATATTCTCTCTTCTTTTTCCTTAGTATATGAGTTATATAACATTACTTGCATTTTATATCCATCTATAAATTGAAATGAATTTTTATCAAAAAATCTATTTTTAAAAAATACTAGATTATTGTTAAATTCATTAACTTCTTTTAATTCTAAACTATCTAAAGTTTTAAGAGATTTAACTTCATCAATGCTATTATAATTTTGCACTTCATATATTTTTGCATTACTTAATTTAAAATAATTTACAATTGCTCTTTTATATTTTTCTTCTTTTTCCAAATTACATTTATATCCGCTTTTAGAATAATCATATTTATAATTTGTATACTCATTTTTAAAATCCCAAAATAATAAATAGCCTTCTACTTCTAATTGCCTTTCAAGAGAGCAAAGCTCTTCTTTAGTTTTAAGAAATTTATCATAAGTTGAACTAAAGTATTTACTATAGATATCGTATGAATACTGAACAAGCATTAAAAAAGCGAAAATAGGAATGATAAAAAACGCTAAACCCAAACCAACAAATAAAGATTTTTTTATTAATTCTTTCATAAAAGAAAGCATTTAACACTCCATATTTTTAATATAATCTTGTATTCTAATTTAAATCCTTTAAGGAATTTAAATTAGATTAATTATTTTTTATTGATTATATTTTTTATGATTGTTTCCAATTTATCATTATTAAATTGTTTTTCAAAAGTAATATTTATACCTTTAAAAAGACTTTCTGCGTTAGTAATTTTCGCATTTTCATCTCTTCTTAGATTGATTTTGCTATCTACGCCTTTACTTTCAAGCACAAAATAATGGATATTTTCTTTATCATCTTTTAATACATAAGCAAAATCAGGCGAATAGCTAAATCCACCCACTACAGGGATTTTTAATGAGTTTTTAGGTATTTTCATAAAGACTTGTATGCTTTTTATATCTTCTTTTATTATCTCTTGCTCAATTTTACTATCATAAAAAATCTGCTCGTATAAAAAGGTATTATTTGCTAATTCATCTCCACCTAAAACACCTATATCACTAGCATTTATTTCATTTAATATTTCACCTTTTTCATTAGTGATTTTTGTAGGATGAATGTGGTGTGAAAACTCTTCGTAAGATATGCTAAAAAGCTTACTAGAATTACTTAAAAGATAAAAATTAAATTCCTTACAAATAGCATTCAAACTAGGCTCATTTAAATAATCATTTATGTTAAATAAACCATCTTTCATTAACTCATAAAAGGCTTTATGTAAAGTGTTTAGATTAAGACCTAATTTTGTGCTAAGTCCTAGCAAAAACTCTCCATAATTTAGAGTTTTTATATTTATTTTATTATTTAAAATATCTTTTTGGCTTTTTAATTGATTATTATTTACGCTTAATTGTGTAATTTTTATATAACTTGAATTATCTTTTGCTTTAAATTCTTTTAAAAACTCTTTAAAATTAGCTAAAAACACATTTTCAATGGCATCGTATTTTAAAAATACTTTTTTGTTTATTTCTTCCCATAAAGCCTTGATTTGTGGATATAAATTAGTTTTGATTTTTACTTTATTTTCTAATTCATTAGAGTTTTTAATCTTACCTTTTTTAATGTTATTTTTGCTAAATGCTTTTGGATATTTTGCTTTTAAAACATCTACATTTATTATCTTACTTCGCTTGTTTATAGCACCGCATTCTAAAAGCTCATCATAAATCAAATCTTCATCTAAATCATATTCACTTAAAATTATTTTATAAATTTTCTCATCTAATAAATCATCTATTTTTATATCAAAACACTCATCACTTATCTCAATTTCATTTATAAGTTTTTGAGTAAAATCACTCTCACTAGCATCTACGAAATAATTTAAATAATATTCTTTATTAGTAATTCTATTGCCGTATTCATCAACAGGAAGCCTAAGCCCACGCCCAACTTCTTGAAGCTTACTTATCTCACTTCCGCTACTTCTAAGTTTGCAAATATTAAATACATTTGGATTATCCCAACCTTCTTTAAGTGTCCATTTTGAAAATATAAATCTTCTAGTATTATTAAGACTAAGTAGGCTCATTTTATCGTGCAAAATCTCATTGATTTCTTGCTCTATTTTATCATCTTTATCACTATTATCTTTTGAAAAATAACCGCCGTGAGTAAGGCTAATATCGTTTAAAGATTTTTGTAAATATTCTTTATAAAATCCTGTGCTAAGCTTTAATTCTTCTTCTAGTTTGCTTTTTAATGCCTTTTCAAAATATTCTTTTAGCCTTGCGTTTTCTCCACGATAAGAATTTATATCATCTATAAAAAATAAGCTTAAAGGCTTTAATTTTATCTTTTGATTTAAAAACTCTCGCTCTAATTTAAAATGCTCATCTAAACAAGCATTTATCATTTGCTTAGCTAAATCATCATTAAAGCTAAAAGGATTAAATTTGTTATCTTTAATTAGCTCTACGCCATTTGATAAAAGCACTTTTTGCTTGTTTAAATCTTGCACGAAAATATCTAAAAAATCATAAAAACAAGCGAAATTTTGCCCTTTGCTAAGTCTAAACTCACGCTTTTTATCATCACAAAAAATAGCTTCATTATCTACTATATCTTGAAGTTTAATATAAGCTTTATTTCCTATTTCAAATTCTTGCACGAAAGTTTTTACACCTTTAACCAAATTATCATTAAAGGCTTTAAGTGGGGTTAGATTATAAAGTAGGTTTGAGTTTTCTTTAAAAGTCGCTCCATATCTTAATATAAATTGTGGTTTTAGTTTTAAAACATTCTCCCAAGTTTTACTTGCTTTATCAAATTTATGTGGCTCATCAACGATTAAAATACTTTTAGTATCTGCTAATGCGGGAAATATGCTAAAAAATTTATCAAAAAGATTGCTTTCAAATTCTTTTTTAAAAGTTTCTGAATTAAGCATTCCTGCATTTATTAAAAGCACTCTTATAGAAGCTTTATCATCGTGATTGCAAAAATCTTTTATGCTTTGTGGCATTTGCTCTTTTTTACTTGATTTTTCGCTTTTTACTTCGTAAAAACTTAAGCTTTTTTTAAACTCATCTATAAAATGTTGGCGTGATAGCTCAAAAAAACTTTTAGTCCCTGATTTAATAGCTAAAGTTGGCACAAGCACTATAAAGCTATCATATCCATAAGCTTCATTTAGCATAAACATAGTTTTTGTGTAAGTGTAGGTTTTACCTGTGCCTGTTTGCATACAAATATCATAAGTGTTATCATTTATAAAGTTTTGATTTTTTATACCATTAAACTCTTGAATTTCTTTAACATTTGCCTTTATATCATTACTTGAAAATATTTTTAAAACACTTTGAATAGCTATATTTTGATATTCTAAATCATTAGTATAATTAAAGCTACCCATCTTAAAATCTCACTTGTAATTTAATGCCTAATTTAATTAAAGCTTCTTTTAAACTCTTGTGTTCGCTACTCGTAAAACTAGCATTGTATAAAATAACTCTTTCACAAATTAGCTCACTATCTTGTAATTTTTGCATTAGGGTTTTGATATTTTCGCTTTTAAAATGTGGGAAAACTAAGTAAAGCAATTTATTACAATAATAAGCCTTATAATCGTTTATATTTATTATTTTAAATTCCATATCTAAAGCTATACCATCGGCTAATTTATAGCTAGTTAGAATTTCATTTGTTTTATCGTTATTAAATGGTGCAAAAAGATTATCGCCTAAGCTTAAATCTAGTTTTTCTATTTTTTCTAGTTCTAATTCATCTTTATATACTATCTTAAATTCACTAAAGTCTAAATTAGTAGCGTTTGGATAATCTTGTTTGATTTTTTTCGCAGCTCTTATTAATCTTTCTTTGGTAATTGCATAAATTGTTGGCTTACAATTAAGCTCATTTTTTACAAAATCATAAGCAATTTTACTCTTTTTCTCATCTATTGGCTCATCAAGTTGAACTAAAATAAACTTTCTATTTCCACCATCTTCGGCATTTAATTGCATAATAGCGTGTGCAGTAGTTCCTGAACCTGCAAAAAAATCTAGGACAATATCATTTTTATCGGTTGAAATTTGTAATATTCTTTTTAATAATTTAGTTCCTTTTGGATCGTTAAAAATACCTTTACCAAGCAAAGAAGATAATTCTTCATTATTGCTATGTGTATGCCCCACTTCATCATAACTCCATACACTACCACAAGAAATTCCTTGTCTAACTTCAGTAATATAAGTTTTTTTATCTATTCCACCTTTTGAATTAAAATACAGTTCGTTATCATAAAATAGCTGTAATAACTTATCTTTAGAATATCTAGGGTATCTACCTATCGGAGCTTGCCAAGTTATTCCATTTGGAAAAGTTATACTATATTTACCCAGCTCACTTCCACTTCTTGCATGAATTGGTGTTGGTTTCCAAGCACCTTTAGGATCATTATCTCTATTTTTATATGCAGAATTTTGTTTCTCGCTTCTTGGTAATAAATTTAATTTATTATTAATCCTATTCTTAAAATAGCAAAAAATATGTTCGTGTTGATAAGACATATCTGTATCATTAGAAGTTGTGTATTTGTTATTCCAAATAAAATCAGCTACGAAATTCTCTTCACCAAAAATCTCATCACACAAGAGCTTTAATTGAGCTGCTTCATTATCATCAATTGAGATAAATATCACTCCATTATCTTTTAAAAGCTTTCTAGCTAAAAATAGCCTTGGATACATAAAGGTAAGCCACGCTGAATGTGAGCTTGATTTTTTGGTGCTAAACTCTAGCACTCTTTTAGCTTCATCTTCACTCATTCCAGCGTTTATTAAATCATCTAGCTTATAAGCTCTAGTATCATTATAGACAAAATCCTTATTAGCGGTATTGTAAGGTGGGTCTATATAAATCATTTTGATTTTTTTATAATAGCTATTTTGTAAGTGTTTTAAGACTTCTAAATTATCGCCTTTTATGAGTAGATTTTGCTTTAGATTTTCATTAAATGTGCCGTTTTGTTTAAGGTAGCTTGATGGTTTTAGATTTGCTAGATATTTTGCGTGTTTTTTGCCTAAAAAATTTAAACTATAACTCTCATTTGTAAAATCCCCCCCCCCGTTAGCAGCTATTTCGCTTTGGAATTTTTCTAAATTAAATTTTCCATCTTTATCAAAACATTCAGCAAAATGTTCTTTTAATATATCTAATTTACTTTTGCAGTCCTTATGTAAAAGCTCCATTTTCTCTCCTTTTTTCGTGGAATTTAAAATAGGAATTTCATAAAGAAATTCCTAAAATTATTTTTTATTAAACTCTTTATATAATTTTATTAGATTTGTAGTTGAGCTATCGTGCTCGTAACTTACGTCACTTCTTAGCTCTTCAAGTATTGTTTTAGCTAAAGTTTTGCCTAATTCAACGCCAAATTGGTCAAAACTATTTATCCCCCAAATCACACCTTGAACGAATATTTTATGCTCATATAATGCAATTAGGCTACCTAGATTTCTAGGGCTTATTCTTTCTAATAAAATCGTATTGCTAGGGCGATTTCCCGAAAATTCTTTATGTGGGATTAGCTTTTCTATCTCACTTTCACTTAAATTACTTTTACTAAGTTCAGCTCTTACTTCATCCTTGTTTTTGCCTTTCATAAAGGCTTCAGCTTGAGCGAATACATTGCTAATTAAAATTTCGTGGTGTTCTGGCATATCGTGTGGTTTTTCAAGACTTACTATTAAATCAATCGGACTTATATGAGTTCCTTGATGAAGTAGTTGAAAAAATGCGTGTTGAGCGTTAATTCCTGTTTCACCCCAAATGATTGGAGAAGTTTCGTAATTAATTAATTCCCCATTTTTACTAACTTGTTTTCCATTACTTTCCATATCAAGTTGTTGAATAAATCTTGGAAAATGCTTTAAATATTCATCATAAGGTGCGATTATATGTGAGCCACCACCATAAAAATTAATATACCAAATACCTATTAAAGCTAAAATTACAGGCAAGTTTTTAGAATATTCAGCCGAGCTAAAATGCGAATCCATTAAATACGCGCCTTCTAGCATTTGCCAAAAATGTTCTTTTCCTAAATAAATCATAATAGGAAGACCAATTGCAGACCACAAACTATAACGCCCGCCGACCCAGTTCCAAAACTCAAACATATTATTACTATCTATTCCAAATTCTTCAACAGCTTTTTTATTAGTTGAAACTGCTACGAAATGTTTAGCTACAAAGCGTTTATTAACTGCGTGATTTAAAAACCACTCTCTAGCAGTTAAGGCATTTGTTAGGGTTTCTTGAGTTACGAATGTTTTTGACGCTATTATAAAAAGTGTAGTTTCTGGATGAACGCTATCTAATACATTTTGTAATTTTGAGCCATCTACGTTTGATACAAAGTGCATTTTTAGTCTTGGGTGTGCGTATTTTTTCAAAGCATCACAAGCCATCAATGGTCCTAAATCAGAGCCACCAATTCCTATATTTACAATATCAGTTATTACTTGATTTGTATAGCCTAGCCACTCGCCTGATCTTATTGCGTGAGAGAATTTCTCCATTTTGTTAAGCACTGCATTTACATCATCCATTATGTTTTCATTATCTACATAAATAGGTGTATTTATACGATTTCTAAGAGCAATATGTAAAGCCGCTCTATTTTCTGTGGTATTAATCTTTTTACCACTAAACATATCTTTAATGTTTTGTTCTAAATTAGCTTCTTTTGCAAGATTAATAAGATTGCTTAAAATCTCTTCATCTATTCTATTTTTAGAATAATCAACCTTAATCCCACCAACTTCTAAAAAGTATTTATTCGCTCTATTATTATCATTAGCAAATAATTCTTTCATATGAGTATCTTTTGATTTGTTGTATAAAGACCATAATTTTTCATAGCTTTTTAATTTGCTTAACATTATTTATCCTTTAAATGATTTTGCAGTGCCACACTAGCGCCGTTTATACCTGGAAATTTTGATAAAACCACAAATACAGGAATTGCTGCTAAATAACTATCAAATCTACCTTTATTCTCAAATCTTGCTCTAAATGATGAGTGTTTAAAATACTCTAATATCTTAGGAATTATTCCACCACAAATATAAACACCGCCCCTAGCACCTAGAGTTAATGCTAGATTTGAAGCAATTGTTCCTAGCATTGCACAAAATATATCAAGACTTAATCTACATAAAGCTGATTTTTCGCTTAATGCTAGTTCGCTAATTTTACTAGCGTCTAAAGTATCATTTATACCTTCTTTATGTGCTAAAGCTTCATATATTAGCTCAAGTCCCATTCCGCTAAGCAATCTTTCAGCCGATACATGCCCGAATTTGTTTTTTGCATAATGCCAAATCATTGATTCAATCTCATCAAAAGGTGCAAAGCTAACATGTCCACCTTCACCTGATAGTGCAATATAACCATTTTTACTAGGGATTAATCCACTAACTCCAAGTCCTGTTCCAGGCCCTAAAACAGCTTTTACGCAATTTTCTTCAGCTTCTCTTCCACCAATTTGAACTAATTCATCACTATTTAATTTTGTAATAGCAAGTGCTTGAGCAGTAAAATCATTTAGAATTAATAAAGTATCAAATCCTAATGCAAGTCTTGTGGTATTGATTGAAAAAGCCCAATGATTATTAGTCATTTGTATAAAATCACTTGTAACAGGATTTGCCATTGCAAAAGCAGCGTGTTTTACATTTACATTTTTATCTTTTAAATACGCTCTTACAGCATCTATTATAGTATCGTAGTCTTTGCATTGTAAGACTTCTATTTTATCTATATTTCCTGATTTAAATTCTAATGCAAATCGAGCATTAGTTCCACCAATATCTGCTAATAATCTTGGATATTCATTTTGCGTAATAGACATCTAAATTTCCTTTTGAATTAATTACATAACTTATTGGATATTTTTTATTTTTTTCTTTACAAGCTAATAAAAATACTTGATATTTCTCATCTCCACTGATATTTAAAAATATTCTTTTAGCTTTTAATATGCTTTCTAAACTAAGGCTAATTCTATCGTAATTAGGAGTTTTTACTATGTGATAAGCTTGGTTTTCATCACTTAATAATTCAT
The DNA here is from genome assembly GCF_020138145.1 of Campylobacter sp. RM9334. Taxonomy (NCBI): domain Bacteria; kingdom Pseudomonadati; phylum Campylobacterota; class Epsilonproteobacteria; order Campylobacterales; family Campylobacteraceae; genus Campylobacter; species Campylobacter sp. RM9334. Next base: position 40,528 of record NZ_JACGAX010000009.1, on the reverse strand, counting down.
CTAAATTAGCAGCCGTTGGAAAGATTGATGCAGTATGAGCATCAGCTCCCATACCTAAAATCAAAATATCAGGAGTTTGATAAATATTATTAGCGTGGTTTTTTAAAGCTTCATAATCATTAATTAATTCATCTTTAATGCAAGTAATTAAATTAGCCTTACTAGCGTCATTTTGTAATAGATTTTGCTTTACTAGATTTGTATTACTATCTTCGTGATTTGTAGGTAAAATCCTTTCATCTACTAAAAATACATTTACTTTAGTCCAGTCAAGCTTTTCTTTACTTAATTTAATAAATAAATCTTTAGGACTTTTACCACCTGATACATAAAAATTTACGCTACCTTTACTATTAATACATTCATTTAATGAAAATACTAATTCTTTATATAAAGCGATTTCGCTTATGTTTTTGTCATTGAATGTAAATAATCTCATCTTAGTCCTTAAAAATAATTTCATTTGTGTAGGCTTTGTATTTATGCATTGTAAAATCATCATTATCAATTACATCTTGCACCCATTTCCAAGCACTCTCTAGCTCATCTTTTTCATTAAATGAACTTAAATCTTTATTAATTACATTTAAAAGTAATCTTTCATAAGGTGGCATTTTTTCAATATCACAAATTCCTATTTCAAATTCTTTAAACTCTTCGGCTATTTTTAAAAGGAATTTGATTTTAGGTTTTGGTTGGATTTCTATATACATTTTTCCACCATTTTTAAAGTCAATATCAAAATATACTTTATTTTCAGCCATTCTTTTGCCTGTTGCAAGTTTTATTAAAACGCCTTTGTAATTTTCTTGATTTGAACTAGTTTTAATTGATACGAAAGTTTCTGTCCTACTATCTTTAGCTACATTTAATTCGTCTAAATAACTTAAGCTATCTTCATTAGCTTCATATTGAGCTTTAATTACATTTTTAAAATCAATTTTTTCAAGTGAGTTAAAAAACTCAAGCTTAGCTTTTCTAATATTAGTTGAATTAATATCAATCATAAATAAAGCTAACATTTGTAACATATGATTTTGTAACATATCTCTTAAAGCACCGCAACTATCATAAAACTCTCCACGACTTTCAACACCTAAACGCTCTAAAACATATAAATTAATGCTTTTTACATAGTCTTTATTAAGTAGTGCATTAAAATGTGGATTTTGTTTTCTAAACTCAAATAATTCTTTAACCATACTTTTACCAAGATAATGATCAATTCTATAAATTTGTTCTTCTTTATAATATTTTGCTACGCTTTCATTGATTGCTCTGCATTCATTTAAGCTCATTCCTAAAGGTTTTTCAAGAACTATTCTAACATTGTCTTTATTTATATTTAATTCGCTTAAATTCTTACAGCAAGTGATGAAAAATTCAGGCGAAATTGAAAAATATATAATAGTATCTTTACCATCTCTTAAATTGTTTTTAAGTTTTTTAAAATCTTCAAGATTATTAATATCTACGCTCTCATAAGATATTTTTTCTAAAAAATCGTTCCATTTTGTAGTATCTTTTAAATGGATTTTTGATTTGTCGTTTAATTTTTGCTTAAATTCTTCTAAGCTAAGCTTGCTTCTACCTGTAGCAAGTATTTTAAAATCTTCGTGAAGCAAGTCATTTAAAAAGGCTTCATAAAGTGAAGGAAAAAGTTTTCTAAGAGCTAAATCTCCAGTAGCTCCGAATAATAAAAAATCAAAATTAGTTTTCATAAATAATCCCTAAATAAAAATAATTTTTTAAATCTTACTAAAAAGGATTTAACATTAATAACATTTATTTATTTATAATAAATCAAATATTTTAAATGAAAGAAGCTTATTTATGACAAATAAAAAATTATTAGAAATCACTGAAAAGATTATAAAAAGAAGTGAAAAAACTAGAAAAGATTATCTTAATTTAATAGATAATGCTAATGAAAAAATCAATCGCTCAAAGTTAGGTTGTGCTAATTTAGCTCACGCTTACGCAGCAATTCCTGAAAGCGTAAGAGAAAAATTAAATAATTCAAATAGCACTCATTTAGCTATTATTTCAAGCTATAACGATGTTTTATCAGCTCATGAACCTTACAAGGATTATCCTTTAAAATTAAAGCAATCTTGTATAAAAGAAGGTGTAAGCGTTCAAGTTGCAAGCTGCACTCCTTCAATGTGTGATGGTATTACTCAAGGCTATGATGGTATGCAACTTAGCCTTTATTCTCGTGATGTAATAGCTATGAGCACAGCGATTGGATTATCTCATAATATTTTTGATGGGGCGTTTTATCTTGGAGTGTGTGATAAGATAGTTCCTGGGCTTTTAATGGGAGCGTTAAGATTTGGGCAATTACCTGCTATGTTTATTCCAAGTGGTCCTATGCCAACAGGACTTAGTAATTCTGATAAAAGTATTGCTAGAGAAAAATACGCTCAAGGACTTATTTCTAAGCAAGATTTATTAAATACTGAAATGAAAATGTATCATAGTTCAGGCACTTGCACCTTTTATGGAACTGCTAATTCAAATCAAGTTATGATTGAATTATTAGGTCTTCATATGCCAAATTCTGCTTTTATTAATCCAAATACAAAGCTAAGAGAAAAAATAATTGATTTTAGTGCTAGACATTTTGCAAAAGGTGTAAAAGATAAAAGTATTTTACCAATAGGTAAAATGATAGATGAAAAAAGTATAGTAAATGCAATAGTAGGGCTTATGGCAACAGGTGGCTCAACCAATCATACTTTACACTTAATTGCAATTGCAAAGGCTGCGGGAATTATTATTAATTGGGATGATTTTAATGATATTTCAAATATTACTCCACTTTTAGCTAAGGTTTATCCTAATGGTAAGGCTGATATAAATGATTTTTATGAAGCTGGTGGATTGTCGTTTGTGATTAATGAATTATTAAATAATGGTGCATTACATGATGATGTAAATACTATAGCAGGGTTTGGGCTTAGCAATTATACGAAAGATCCTATTTTAAAAGATGATGAAATTACTTATGAAAAATGCCTTGAAAATAGCAGAAATGTTGAAATAATCACGACTTATGATAAGCCATTTAGCACTACAGGTGGGCTAAAAGTTTTAAGTGGAAATATTGGTCGCTCGGTAATTAAAGTAAGTGCTGTAAGCGATGATAATTTATATATTAAACAAAGAGCTATCGTATTTAACGATCAACTTGAGTTAATGAAAGCTTACGAAAAAGGCGAATTAAATAAAGACTTCATAGCAGTTGTAAAATATCAAGGCCCAAGAGCAAATGGAATGCCTGAACTTCATAAATTAATTCCACCTTTAGGGGTATTAATGTCTAAAGGATATAAAGTTGCATTAATTACTGATGGTAGAATGAGTGGGGCTAGTGGAAAAGTTCCTGCAGCAATTCATACAAGTCCTGAAGCCTTGTTAAATGGAAATATTGCTAAGATTAAAGATGGGGATTTGATAGAATTTGACGCAGTTAATGGCACTTTAAATGTATTAGAAGATGATTTCTTAACTAGAGAAATTAAGCATATTGATTTAAGTGCAAATGAGTTAGGTAGTGGTAGAGAGCTTTTCAAAGCTTTAAGAAATAGTTGTTTAAGCGCCGAAGAAGGCGGAGTAAGTTTTTAAGGAAAAAATAATGAACGCAAGAGAAATTTTAAAAATAAATCCAGTAATTCCTGTGATAGCAATTGATGATATAAATGATGCCTTACCTTTAGCTAAGGCTTTAGTTTCAGGTGGAGTAAGAGTGCTTGAAATTACTCTTAGAACTCCTGTAGGTCTAAAAGCAATTGAGTTAATTAGTAAAGAAGTTCCTGAAGCAATCGTTGGAGCAGGAACAGTAATTAACGCTAAGCAATATAAAGATGTTGTTAATGCTGGTGCAAAGTTTGCAATAAGTCCAGGTATTACTGAAAAATTATTAAAAGAGATTGATTATAAAATCCCTTTAATAGCAGGTATTGCAAGTCCAGCAGAGCTAATGCTTGGGCTTGAATATGGGCTTGATACCTTTAAATTATTTCCTGCTAGTGTTGTTGGTGGAGTGCCTATGTTAAAGGCTATTTATGGGCCATTTAGTGATGTTAGATTTTGTCCTACGGGTGGTATTAGCGAAAATAATGCTAAAGAATATTTAAGCCAACCAAATGTGCTTTGCGTTGGTGGTTCTTGGCTTGCACCAAAAGAGCTAATAAAGGCTAAAAATTGGGATGAAATCACAAATATTGCAAGAAAAACTTTAGAGTTAAAAAATACTTTATAAGGCTTTTATTTATAAGTAGGCTTAGTGCGAAAACTAAGCCTATAAAAATTAAATTCTTTACTTAAAAACATTAGCAAGATTAGAATTTAAATTAGCATAAACCAATTAAGCAAAAACTTTAATAAAATAATATTTTTAAGTTTAATTGTAAGAATTTTATAAAAAATTCAATTATCAAAATTAAATAATTTTAAGATTTATTTTGTCTTTTTTGTAACTTTTAGATTTTAAAAAAATACTATTATTAATAAATTTTTTTAAGGAGAGATTATGCAAATAAATCCTAATAATAAAAAAGATTTAATGCAAATACTAGGCGAACACGGCTTTAGTAGAAGAGATTTTTTGAAATGGTCTAGTGGAATGGCTACTATGCTAGGACTTGGAGCTACTTTTGCACCAAGTATTGCAAATGCTGTTGAAAATAATGCTAGCAACACCCCAGTAATTTGGCTTCATATGGCAGAATGCACAGGCTGTAGTGAGAGTTTATTAAGAAGCGATGCACCTACTATTGATAGTTTGATATTTGATTATTTAAATATTGAATATCACGAAACTGTTATGGCAGCAAGTGGTCATCAAGCTGATGAGAATTTAGAAAACGCTATTAAAAAACACGCAGGAAAATATGTATTGTTAGTAGAAGGTGCAGTTCCTGCAGGAAGCTCTAGTTTTTATCTAACTTTAGGTGCTAAAGGGCATACAGGCGAAGAAATAGCAAAAAATGCCTGCGCTAATGCAGCTGCTATTTTAGCAATTGGCACTTGCTCAAGCTTTGGTGGTATTCAAGCAGCAGCACCAAATCCAACAAATGCAGTTCCGATTAGTAAAATCACAAATAAAAGCGTAATTAATGTCCCAGGTTGTCCGCCTAGTGAAAAAAATATCGTAGGTTCAATCTTACAAATATTATTATTTGGAACAATGCCACTTGATAATTTTAATCGTCCAAAATGGGCATACGAGCATAGAATTCACGATTATTGTGAGCGTAGGGGACATTTTGATGCGGGTGAGTTCGTAGAAAGTTTTGGCGATGAAGGTGCAAAGAAAGGCTATTGTCTTTATAAAGTAGGATGTAAAGGTCCATATACATTTAATAATTGTGCTAAGCAAAGATTTAATCAGCACATAAATTGGCCTATTGGTGCAGGACATGGGTGTATAGGTTGCTCTGAGCCTGATTTTTGGGATAGTATGAGAACTTACGAAGAACCTTTAAAATCACATTTATTTCAAAGCGTATTTAGCGGAATGGGTGCTGATGCTATGAGTGATAAAATAGGCATTGGTGTTTTAACTCTAACAGGAGTAGCAATAGCTGCTCACGCAACAATTTCAGCAATTAAAAAAGACAAGGAATAAAAAATGCAAAAAATAGTAGTAGATCCAATTACAAGAATTGAAGGACATTTAAGAGTAGAAGTAATAGTTGATGATGCAAATGTAGTAACTGATGCTTATGCGGGTTCAACATTATGGCGTGGAATTGAAACTATTGTAAAAGGAAGAGACCCTAGAGATGTTGGCTTTATGACTCAAAGAATTTGTGGAGTTTGCACTTATTCGCATTATAGAGCAGGTATTGAAGCGGCTGAAAATGCTTTAGGTATAGTTCCACCAAAAAATGCAAAACTTACAAGAACATTAATGAATGCAGCTTTATATATGCACGATCATTGTGTGCATTTTTATCAATTACACGGGCTTGATTTTGTTGATGTAGTGAGTGCCTTAAGTGCTGATCCAGCAAAAGCTGAAGCTGAAGCTTTAAAATGGTGTGATAAGCCTTTAGTTTGTGGTGTAGGAGAACTTAAAGCAGTTCAAGAAAAATTAAAAACATTCGTAGATAAAGGAGAATTAGGAATATTTGCGAATGCTTATTGGGGACATAAAACTTATCGCTTTAGCCCAGAGCAAAACTTAGTAGCGTTAAGCCATTATTTAGAATGTTTAAAAGTGCAAAGAACAGCAGCACAATTAATGGCTATTTTTGGTGCAAAACAACCACACCCACAAAGCTTAACCGTAGGTGGTGTAACTTGCGTTATGGATATACTTGACCCTGCTAGAATTGGCGAGTATAAAACTAAATTCTTAGAAATTAGCGATTTTATTCATCGTGCTTATTTAGCTGATATTAAGATGGCTGCAGCTGTTTATAAAAATGAGCCAAGTGTAATGAATGATGTTGGCGTTGATAATTTCATGTGTGCTGATGAGTTTTATTTAGGAGATGATTATTTATTTAAAGGTGGAATTGTAACTAATATGCTAAGCAATCCTGTATTAGGTGCTATTGATGAGAGCAAAATCACAGAAGAAGCAACAAGGTCTTGGTATAAAAACGATAAAGCATTACACCCTTATGATGGCGAACAAGAGCCAAATTATACAGGTCTAAAAGATGAAAAAACTCTAAACGCTAAAGGCGAATTAGAAGATTCTAAAGTATTTGATATGAATGGAAAATATAGCTGGATTAAAGCTCCAAGATATGATAATTTACCTGTTCAAGTAGGACCACTTGCTACTATAGTTGTAAATTATTTAGCTAAAAATCCAATCGTTACAAAAGAAGTTGACGCTTTATTAGCTGAATTAAATATTGAGCTTAAAGACTTACTTAGCACTTTAGGAAGAACTGCAGCAAGAATGATTGAAGCAAAAATAATAAGCGAACACGCACTTAAAGCTCTTGATAGTTTAGTTGAAAATCTAAAAGTAGATCAAAGCACTTGCGCTCCATATAAAATAGATAATTCTAAAGAATACAAAGGTCGCTTTATAGGTAATGCTCCTAGGGGAATGCTAAGTCATTGGATTAGAATTAAAGATGGTATAGTGCAAAATTATCAAGCAGTAGTTCCATCTACTTGGAACGCAAGTCCTAAAGATGCAAATGGTAAAATGGGAACTTATGAAGCTTGTTTAATTGGTCTAAAGATTGAAGATTTAACCAAGCCACTTGAAATTATTAGAAAAATACATTCGTATGATCCTTGCATTGCTTGTGCTGTGCATGTGTTAGATAAAAAAGGTAATAAGTTAGGCGAATATAAAGTAGGAGTTTGATATGAAACATTATGAGTTTTCAATAGGGCTTAGAGCAACTCATTGGCTAAGAGCATTTGCTATTTTAGCCCTTTGTATAAGTGGCTTTTATATTGCTAGTGTGTTTATTGCACCTGATAAATCAACCGAGCCAAATCTATTTATGCAGGCTAAATTTCGTTTCGTGCACAATGTAGCTGGGTTTGTTTTATTAGCTTGTTTTATTTTTAAACTTTATCTTTTTATATTTGATAAGCTTAGTAAAAAAGAAAGAGTTAGTATTAAAGATTGCTTTAGTTTAAGAGTATGGATAGAGCAAATTAAGTTTTATTTATTTTTAGGAAAACACCCGCATTTAAAAGGTGTATATAATCCACTTCAGTTTGTGAGTTATTTTTTCTTTTATATTGTTTTAGCATTATTAATAATCACAGGTTTTGTGTTATATATTAATGTTTATCACGAAGGTTTTGCTGGTGCAATAACTCCTTTTGTTAAACCATTTGAAGTAATGTTTGGCGGACTTGCAAATGTTAGGATAATTCATCATATTTTAACTTGGGTTACTATGATTTTTGTTGGTGTTCATATTTATATGGCAGTGTTTAATGCAATTAAAGGTAAAGATGGTGCAATGGATGCTATTTTTAGTGGATATAAATACAAATGAGAGTTTTAGTCCTAGGAATTGGAAATATTTTAATAGGAGATGAAGGAGCTGGAGTTATTTTTCTTGAGTATTTTAGGAAAAATCTAGCTCCTAATATTTATATTAAAGAAGAATTTAAAAATCAAGATTCGCATCAATTAGTATTTTTAGACGGCGGGACAATGGCTATGAATTTAGCTCATATAATTGCTGATTTTGATAAAGTTTATGTGATTGATTGTATAAATGCTGATGATTTAGAAGTGGGCGATGTTGTGTTTTTTGACTATGACAAAGTGCCAAGTAATATAAATTATCAAGGAAGTGCTCACGAACTTGAAATGCAAATGATGCTTAATTTTATGAGTTTAGTAGGCGATTTGCCAGTTTGCAAAATCTTAGGCATTGTGCCTAAAAGACTTGAACCTATGAAAATATCTTTAAGCGATGAGGTTAAAAAATCTTTTGCTTTAATGCAAAAATGTCTTTTAGAAGAGCTTAAACAAGATGGATTTTTGTTAGAATTTAAAAATGATTTTAGTATAGAACAAGCGATAGAAAATTATAGGAATTTAAGCAGTGTTAATTAGATATGATTTCAAAATAAAATTAAAAGATTTCGGATTATTTTTATTAAAAATTGCCAAGATAAATAATGTAAATTATAAGCTTTATTATGAAGATGATGAGTTTTCTTTAGTTATAGATGATAATGAAGATAAAGTTTTAGCCTTTAATGAATATTTTAAAAAAATACCTTATTTTTTATTTTTAGAAGATTTTAAAATAGAGCTAGAAAATACACAGAAAACAAAAGAATTTGAAATTGAAATTCCAAGATTGCCTTTAAACTTATGTGATGAAGTTTTTGATGATTTAGGTTTAAATGAGTTAGATTATACTAAAACAACAAAAAGTGATTTTGTAATAATTGCTAATTATGAATTATTACAAAAGGCTTTTATTTGTGATAAAAATACTCAAATTTTACTTAATGCTTATGAAAAACCATTTGTAAAATTAGCTTTAAAACCACTTTATAAAAAAGCACATAATTTAGGAGATTTTTTATATGTATCATTTGCTAATAGCAAAAAGCTTTTTAATGAGTTAAAAAATACAGATGAGCTTTATTTTGTAAAAAAGCCTAAAGATTTATTATTAATAGCTCCTTTTGCTGATACATTTTGTGTAATTAATAATCCGTATTCAAATCAATTATCAACTGCTTTTAATATTGATAAATTAAGCTTTAATATCCCTAAAAATAAAGATGAATTAATAAAATTATTACTTAGCTTAGAACAAGGCGAAAAATTATTAAAAAATTATCAAGAAAAGTTCATTTTAAATGAGTTTAGTTTAGAAAATAAAAATATATTTTCATTAATAAAATTAGCAGATATTTTGCTAGATTCTGATATTTTAAAAGTAGTGCCAAATACTTATACAAAGGGAGTTAGAATTGATTGTGAGATTAATGAAGATGGCTTAAATGTAGCTAAGTTTATCTCATCAATTATGAGCTTTAGATTAGCAAATGCAGCTTTAATAGAAGTTGGTGTTTTTGAAGCACTTGTTTTAATGATAGGAAAACTTAACGAAAACGAGCGTGAGATTTGTTCAAAGCTTATGAATTATCAGAGTTTTTTAAATTACAATGCGTTTTTAAACAAGCAATTTAAGTTCAGTAAATGGGCTAATTGTGAGTGTTTTAATTAAGCTTAGTGGCAGGGTGCAAGGAGTTGGATTTCGCCCTGAAGTTTGCAAATTAGCCAAAGCAAAAAAGCTAAATGGCTATATCTTAAATGATACTTTAGGAGTTAGCTTGGCACTTGATTGTGATGAAAAAATAGCAAAAGTTTTTATAAAAGACTTAAAACAAATTCTTAAAAAAAATCGTCCATTAGCAAGTATAGAAAAAGTAAAAATAATTAAAACAAATGAAGCTTATAATGATTTTGTTATTAAAAAACCAAGCAAAGATAAGCGTAATCTTGCAGTGATTTTGCCTGATTTCGCTCCTTGTAAGGATTGTATAAAAGAGCTTAATAATCCTAAATTAAAAAGAAGATTTAATCACGCCTTTATAAATTGCACTAATTGTGGCACTAGATTTAGTGTAATTTCTAAAATCCCTTACGATAGAACAAACACTTCTATGAGTGTTTTTAAAATGTGTAAAAATTGCGATAGTGAATATAATAATCTTAATGATAGGAGATTTTACGCAGAGCCTATTGCTTGTAATGATTGTGGGGCTAAGCTTAATTTTGATTTAGCAAAGGCTGTTAAATACCTAAAAGCTGGAAAAATAGTAGCTTTAAAAGGCGTTGGTGGGTTTAATTTATTATGCAATGCTAATGATTTTAATGCGGTAAATAAATTAAGAATGCTAAAAAATAGAGCTTTAAAACCACTTGCAATAATGGTAAAAGATATAAAAATGGCGAAAAAATATGCTAGTTTTACTAAGTTTGAAGAGCGTATTTTAAAGAGCAAAGAGCGACCTATATTGCTACTAAAAAGCCTTAATCAGAGTGCTTTTAATATACATTTTGATTTTAAAAATATCGGAGTATTTTTGCCAAGCGCTCCAATATTTCATATATTATTTAAAGAGCTTGATTTTGCAATAGTAGCTACAAGTGCAAACAAAAGTGGCGAGATGATTTATTCTAAAAAAAGCGATTTTAAGATTTTCAAACCTGATTTAATAATAAATCATAATAGAAAAATAATTAACAAAATTGATGATAGTGTAGGGCAAGTTGTAGCCAATAAATACCATCATTTAAGAAGTGCTAGGGGCTTTAGACCTTTTTATTACGAGCATAAAATTAAAAAAAATATAAATATCCTAGCTCTTGGAATGGAAGAAAAAAACGAGTTTTTAATATACATAAACGGGCTTTGTATTAATTCGCCTTATATTGGGGATTTAAAGGATATTAGTGTTTATAATCATTTTGTAAAAACTCTAAGATTTTTTGTGAAAAATTATAAGATTAAATTTGATTATGTTTTGTGTGATTTACACCCACATTTCATTCATAGCGAAAAAATCACAAAAGAATTTGAAATAGGAATTAGCAAAAAGACAAAGATTATAAAAATCTACCATCACGCAGCCCATGCGATGAGTATTGGACTAAGAAATATTAGAGCCTTTTGTTTTGATGGCACAGGATATAAAAATAATCATCATATAAGTGGTGGCGAAGTGCTAGATATTACTAAAAACACTATAAATACAGCTTTTTGTTTTGATGAGTTTAAGCTAGTTAATGTAAAAAATAATGAATTATTAGCTTATAGTATTTTAAAAAAATACGAAATTACGTGTAAAACTAATCTAAATTATGATATAGCATTGCAAAATTGCACTATAAATACTAGCTCATTAGGTAGAATTATTGATGCTTTTGCCTTTTTAGTTTTAAGGGTCAAAAAAAACGAATTTGAAGCACATTCAGGAATGCTTATTGAGAGTTTTTATGATGAAAATATCAAAGATATTTACAAAATTGAGTTTAAAAATAATAAGATTATTTATAAGGATATTTTTGCAACTTGCTTAAATGAAAGCAAGGTTTTAGCTTGTTCAAAATTTATTAATACCATTGTTTATATTATTAAGTTTTTAAGCCCTAACAAAAGGGCGATTTTAAGTGGCGGGGTGTTTTGTAATAAAAGCATTTTAAATCTTTTGCTAAATGATAAAGAATATAAATTCTATACTCCAAAAAACGAAGCGATAAACGATGGCTGCATAGCTTTAGGGCAGTTAAACTATTTCTTAAACAATATGGAATTTAAGGATTAATTTATTATTTATTGTTAAAATCTCGCCTTTTTTTCAAGGAGAGAATATGAAAATATTACAAGAATTTAAAACATTTGCAATGCGTGGAAATGTTGTAGATTTAGCTGTGGGTGTGGTTATAGGAACTGCTTTTGGTAAGATTGTAAGCTCACTTGTGGCTGATATTATTATGCCTATTGTTGGAGTTTTAACAGGCGGAGTTGATTTTAGTGATTTAAAATTAGTTATTAAAGAAGGTGCTAAAGAAGCTGAAAATGTAACCGTTAATTATGGTTTATTTATTCAAAATATAGTTGATTTTTTAATCATTGCGTTTTCAATTTTCGTTGTTGTAAAGCTAATCAATAAGCTTAAAAAAGCAGAAAAAGAAGAAGAAAAACCAGCTCCTGCTCCAGTTCCAAGCGAAGATATAGTGCTGCTAACAGAAATCAGAGATTTATTAAAAAATAAAAACTAATTTTATTAGTATTAGCTATAATCTCCTAATTTAAAGGGGGATTTTATGCTAATTATTAAAAAATTAATTATATTTTTATTTTTTATAAGTTCTATAGAAAATATTGATAAATTAACACAATCTTCTAATATTAACGATAAAAATCAAGCTATTAAAATTTATAAATATTATTGCGACTTAAACTATGCTTTAGCTTGTTATAAACTAGGTTTAGAATATTTTAATAATGAAAAATTATTTATAAAATCGTGTGATTTAGGATATGCAAATGCTTGCAATAAATTAGCTGATATTTATATTTTAGATATAAATAAAAGTAGGTTTTATAATAAATTATCTTGCGAGTATGGTAATGATTTTGATTGTTTAGCTTCGTTTGATACAGATTCTATTGATTTTGATAGACTAGCTAAATATTGCAGAAAAAATAAAAAATATACTTGTGATTTTCTTAGAAAAGAAAGCATAAAACATAATAAAATTGATTATTTTGTAGTTTCTGATAAAAATTATGAAAGGCTTTATAAATTATGTAAAGAAGATAATTCTAAAGCTTGTTTTACTCTTGCATTAGAACTAAATAATATAAATATTTTTAGTGATATTTTATATAAAAAATCTTGTGAATTAGGTGAGAGTAAGGCTTGTATGTTTTTAAAGGATAATAAATGAGAATTTTTATAATTATTATGATATTTTTTATTAATATAAATGCTAATGAGTTTTGTGATATTTTGGTTAAAAAATATGTAAAAGATTATGATTTTATAGATAAATTTAAGGATAAATGTAAAGCAATAAATGAGATTTATTTAAGTTTAGATAATAAAGAAAAATACAAAATAAATGAAATATATTTAAAAAATTGTAATGATAAAAATTATAAATATTGTGATTATTTAAAACAACTTTATTTAAATTCTTTAATTACTGATAAAAATATTTATTTTAGAGCATTAGAGCTGGGTTGTTATGATAATAATTCTTGTTTTGATATAGTTTATGCTTTAATAAATGAGAATTCTAAAAATCAAGAATATTTTTATAAATTGCTTGAAAATAAATGTAATGAAGATAGTAGGTTTTGCTATGTTTTTATAAATTATAAATATAAAACTAATGATGATTTGATGTGTGAGAAAAACCCTAGCACTTGTTATGAATTAGCAGTTAATAAAGATGAAATTAAAAAGGCTAAATATTTAAGAAGAGCTTGTGATAATAATATAAATGAAGCTTGTATGCTAATAAAAGATTATAAAAAAGCGTGTGATAATAAATATGCTAAAGCTTGTGAAATTTTAGCTAAAGAATTTAAAGATAAAAAGGATTATAAAGCTTTAAAGCATTATATGAAATTAGCTTGTAAGTATGGTGGAAGTTGTTATAGTTATGATTTTAATCAAGATAATATGCTTAATATTTATAAAGATGAATGCGATATAACAAAACTAAATTCTTGTAAAAAATATATAGAAAATACTACTAATTTAAATAAGGATTTTTACAATAATTATTCTAAAATATATGAGAATTTGTGTTTAAATAGCAATATTATGTTTTGTAAAGATGCTGTTATGATTGAATATAAAATGAAAAATTATAAAAGAGCAAAATATTTTATAGATTATATATGTTTAAAAAATAATGATTTATGTAAAGAATTATCAATTAATTATCTAAAAGATATTTATAAGGAGGAATTATGAAAAAGATTTTAATTTTATTTTTATACTTGTTTTGTTGTTATGCAGATGATGATTATGAATGTAAAAATAATGATTTAAATGCTTGTTATAAAGTGATAAAAAGTAGTCCTTCACCTATTGATTTTTGTCAAAATGTTGAAGAGTTTAATTATAAAAAAACTTGTGCTGAATATTTTTATGATATTACAAGAGTTGCTCATCAATATCAAGCTAAGGAATTAAGAGATAAGTTATATATGGATTTTCCAAAAGTTTGCATTGATTTTATATATGCTCAAAGACATCTTTCTAATACTATAATAGAAGAAAGTTTATCTATGGCTTGCGAAATAGATTATATAAAAGCTTGCGATTTATTGGTTGAGCAAAAAATGGTAGATAATGTTAAATATGTTGAAAAATCGTGCAATGCGGGAAATTATAATGCTTGCGTTGAGCTTGAATATATAAAATTAAAAAACAATAATTTAGCGTTAGCAGAAACTGAATGCTTACAAAATAATAATTGTGAAAAAGCTTTTAATGAAGGCACAAAAAATCAAGAAATTTTATTAAAACTATGTGAAAACAAAAATGAAAAAGCTTGTTTAAGATATGCTGAATTAAACGCTAGTGAAAATAATGGAAAATATGATGAATATAGTTTAAAAGCTTGTGAAATTAATGTTAATGTTTGTATGCAAAAAGCTAAATCTTTAGAGCAATTTTTACAATTTGATTTTGAAGGCAATATCAAAACACTTAAAAGATATTATGAAATAGCTTGCGAAAAAGGACTTGATATATCTTGTGAAGAGTTTAAAAGGGTTGAAGCACTAAACCCAGATGATTATAAATTTGATGGTAAGGTAAAAACAATTAGGATTAAATTTTGATATTTTGATTAAGAATTTAAAATAGAAATTACAAGACTTATGAAATGCTAGTATTTTTGTAATTATAAAATAATTAAGGAGAAAAAATGTATATAGATGAAAATACTTTAAAATTTTATTTAGATGATGATAATTATAAGAAACTAGAAAATAGCAAGCGAGCTATTAATAAAAGATTTGATAGTGTAAAGGAAGTTTTTGAAATTATTACTGATAAAGACAATGTTTTTGATACATCAAGCATTATCAATGAAGTAAAAGAACTTTATAACAAATTAGATGTTAAAAAGCTTATAGATGATGACAATGATAATAGAGGTTTGGCTAGAATTTTTATTAATGATACTAGGTTTTATGGTATTAAAGAGCAGAATAAAGAACTACAAAAATTTTTACAATTAAACAAAGAAAGCAATAAAAAAAATATAAGAAATGACAATTTTATTACGCATTTACTTAGCATTATGGGTGGTTTTGATTTTACAGAAAATCCAAAAGTTATAAATGAATATAGAATTTTAAGTAATAAACAAAAAGAATATGATTTTGAAGGTTCTACATACTCTCAAGGGACTTGCGCTTGGATCAATTCTCATTTCTCTGATAATACTTTGTTTATAGAATTTGTTGATTTTATAAAAAATTATTATAGTAAAACAAATGAAAATATAAATAACAACCAACCAAGTATAGTTTTATGTTTTCCAGACAGAATAAGAAAAACAGATATAAAAAATTCTGAAGATGTAAAAAAAGACTATGATAAACAGCAAGAGATTTTAAAATTTCGCTTTCCGTATAAATTTATGTGGATGTGGGCGAATACTGATAATGTAATACACCCTATAAGCTTAGATGCTTTTAGAAATTTTTTAAAATCTAATTTTATGCAAGAGATTTTTGTTGAATTATTTAAAGATAAAAATTTTAAAATATTGAAATACAAATGGCATGACAATAAGGAATATAATTTCGGAGAAAACTTAGAAGAATATCCTTGGATTATCACTGATTGTCATTTTGATAGTTTTCCACAAATTTGGCAAAAAGTAAGTGATAAAATATATAGCAAGTTTTTTCAAAGCGATAGTGAAAAACCAAATAATTTACAAACACTATCAAAAGTTATATCTCTTTTATGTATAGGCGAAACTGATATGAAAAATATCTCAGATTTACTTAAAACTCATAAGCAAATCATACTTTATGGAGTGCCAGGGACAGGCAAGACTCATTCAGCTAAAGAGATTATAAAAGAATGGCAAATTAAATCACAAGAAGAAAACTTGGTAGAAAAAGCTAAGGATGATGAGAAAAATGAGCTAGATGATTGTAAATTTAGCAAACTACTTGTAAAAGAAAATAAAAATAAAAAAGATGAAGAAAAATATAAAAATATTAGCAAAGATAAAAATATAATATGGGATATAGTGCAGTTTCATCCAAATTATTCTTATCAAGATTTCATAGGTGGTATAGTTCCAAATGTAAAAAATGATGGTATCTTATCTTATACGCTAAATGATGGGATATTTAAAAAGTTTTGCGATTGTGCAAAAGAAAATAAAGATAAAAAATTTATTTTTATAATAGATGAGATAAATAGGGCTAATCTTAGTGAAGTATTTGGGGAGTTGCTTTATGCTCTTGAGTATCGTGGTGAGAGTGTAAGTGTGGCTAATTTTGATGAGTTTTGTATACCTAACAATGTCTATATCATAGGCACTATGAATAATGTGGATAAAAGCTTGGCTACATTTGATCTAGCACTTAGAAGAAGATTTGGCTTTTATGAAGTAGGTGTGGATTATGGTGCAATACATGAAGCTTTTAAAGAATATAAACAATCAAATGATGAAAAAGATAATTTTAATAATATAGATAGCTATATTCAAAGATGTATAGAACTAAATTATTTTTTATCAGGTAGTGAAGATTTAAGCGATTATGAAGAGAAGAAAGTGAAAGAGTTAGAAACTATAAAGCTAGAAAACACTCAAGATTATTACAAAATCGGTCATGCGTATTTTATGAAAATAAAAAGCTTTATAAAAGATGATGAAAAAAATATCAACCGAAGCCACTTAGAAAAGCTTTGGGTTTATCATATTGAGCCACTTTTGATGGAATATCTAGGATTAAGTTATGATGATAGCAATGTTAAAAAGAGCATAAATGAGATAAAAAAACATTTTGTTAAAAAGTTAGATGAAGAATGATAGAAATTAATAATATAAACAAGCAAGGAGAGATTAAAAGTATAGAGTTAGACGATTGCACTGAGTATAGGTATTTTTTCAACACTCAAGCAAACACACGTTTAACCATGCAAGCCATAAAAGAGCTAAAAGACAATAAGCTAGATTTTATAAATATAAGCACGAATGCTTATAAAAAAGATGATGTTAATATAATTGATTGTGATTATATTGATGAAAATAATATCATTTTAAAAACTTCTTATTATGTAGGCTTTTATTCAAAAGGCACTGTAAATATCACTATCTCTCCACGCTTTGGAGATACTATTAGGGATTATCTTTACTCATACGCTTTAGGGCTTTATCTACCTAAAAGCGTAACAGGTTCAGCAAGTTCTGAGCATAATCACTGGCTTTTATGTATGCTTTGGGTTGGCTCGCTTGAATACGCCTTAAACAAATCAAACATCCCTAAAAACTACGAAAGAATAAAGAAAAATCAAAAGTATTTTAAAGGTAGCCTAGATATATCAAATCATATAAACCATAACCTTGTAAATGCTAATAGATTTTATTGTTCTTACTCAAAGCAAACTTATAATACACCTATAAATAGAGCTATTTTAAAGGCATACAATCATTTTTTAAGGTTGGGTTTTAGTAGTATGTTAAATAGTGTTTCATCACACATTCAAATGTTAAGAGATTTTAAAGTTGGTGATGATGTGGGATTAGATGAGCTAAAAAGCATACACTATACCCCACTAAATAAAGCTTATCAAAAGGTAGTATCTTTAAGCGAGCTAATCATCAAAAATCAAGGTTCAAAATCAAGTTTTAATAATTCAAATGGTTTTGGATATTTTTTAGATTTAAGCGAAGTTTGGGAAGGGTATTTATATAAGCTAATGAGTAAAAATTTGCAAGGTTTTAAGGTTGTTAATGGTAATTTTGCTAGTAAAAATTATCTTTTTAATGATAATAAAAGAGAGCTTAGACCTGATTTTTTTATTTATAAAGATAGTAAGCTCGTAGCTGTGCTAGATGCAAAATATAAAAATTATTCTTGTTTTGGTCAAATATCTTGTGTGGATGGTGCTATAAGTAGAGAAGACTTGTATCAAATGAGTGCTTATATGTATAGATTTAACGCACCTTTGGGGATATTTTTATCTCCAAACACTGATGATGTGGCTATTGAGCAAGTAACTGGTAAAGATAGCAAAATGGCTATTTTAGGGATTAACTTAAATAGTATTAAAGAAGATGAAAGTCCAATATTAGAATTAAAAAGCAAAGAACAAATTTTTATAAGTAATTTATTATATTTATTAAAAGATTATTAATATAAAAATTATTTTAATATTTGTAATTTTTAATAATTTTATATATATTTCTAATAAATTTCATAAATTATTGGCGGATTTAAATGTTAGAAAATGAAACTAGGGCAAAATATATTGATATAAAGCTAGAAAACGCTGGGTGGCTTAAGGAAAACATTAGGAAAGAGTATTATTTCACTGATGGTAGGATACTAATCGGCGGTAAGCGTGGGGTTAGAAAATTCGCTGATTATCTACTTCATCACAAAAACAACAACCTAGCAATAATAGAAGCAAAAAGGATAGGTAAAGACTGCCAAGACGGCTTACAGCAAGGCAAAGAATATGCAAAAATCCTAAATATTCGCTATGTATATTCAACCAATGGGCGTGAGCTTTATGAGTATGATATGAGATTTTCAAAAGGCGAATTTATAGATGAGTTTCCAACTCCAGATGAGCTATATCAAAAAACTTTTGGCGAGTTAGCAAAGCAAAAACTTCTAAGCCAAAAAGAGCTAGTAGTAGAAAACAAACAGCTAAGATACTATCAAAAAATAGCCGTTGATAGCGTGATAAAAGGCATTTTGCAAAACAAATCAAGAATGCTTCTAACCCTAGCCACAGGCACAGGCAAGACCACCATAGCCTTTGCGATAGTTACAAGACTACTTAACGCTGGATGGAACAAAAATAGCGCCCCAAGAAAGCCAAAAATCCTTTTTCTATGCGATAGAATAAGCCTAAGAAATCAAGCCTTAGGAGAGTTTAACCCAATAGAAAATGACTGCGTTAGTCTAGAATCAAGCCAAAAAGATGGCATGATAAAAAGTGCAAATGTGTATTTTGGAATATATCAAAGCTTAGCAAGTGAAGACAAAAACTACAACGAGTTTTATACTAAATTCCCAAAAGATTTTTTTGACCTTATAATCATTGATGAGTGCCATAGGGGCGGAGCGAACGAAAATGGCTCGTGGCAAGAGATTTTAAAATATTTTGAAAGTGCCACCCAGCTAGGTTTAACAGCCACACCAAAAGCAGATATTAATATAGATACTTATAAATACTTTGGCGAAAGTATCTATAAATACAGCCTAAAAGACGGCATAAACGATGGATTTTTGACCCCGTATAAGGTAAAAAAGCTAAGCACAAGCCTAAGCGATGGCTATATTTACAGCACTGGCGATATAGTAAAAGGAGAGCTAGAAAAACCACGCTATAAATTTAGCGAGTTTGAAAAAAACATAAGCATACCAGCCTACAACGACCTAGTAGCAAAGCTAATTCTAGAAAATATGGAAAATCCTATGGATAAGACCATCATCTTTTGTGCTAATCAAAAACACGCAAGTGAAATAAGACACTACATAGATAAACACAAAAGCGTAAATCACAATGATTATTGCGTAAGAGTTACTAGCGATGAAAGTAAAATCGGGCTTGATTATCTAAGCCTTTTTCAAGACAACGACAAAGCCTACCCAGTAATACTCACAAGCTCAAAAATGCTAACCACAGGAGTAGATGCTAGAAATGTTAGAAATATAGTTTTACTTTCAAACATCGCATCTATGGTAGAGTTTAAACAAATTATAGGTAGAGGAACTAGAGTTTATAAAGGCAAGGATTTTTTCACGATAATTGATTTTACTAACTCAACCGAGCTTTTTTATGATAGCGAATGGGACGGCGAGATGATGAGTGATGAGCCCATCAAGCTAAAGCCAAAGAGCAAAGAAGAAAAAGAACCGAAAGAAATCATAAAAAAGCCTAGCAAAAATAAGCCTGTGGTATATCTTGGCAAATACCCAAGACTAGACAAGGTAGAGATAAAATACACCCTAAACGATGATATCCCACTAGATACAAAAGAGTTTTTAGAAGCAGTGCTAGGTAAAGTTAGAGCAGTTGTAGCAAACGAGCAAATGCTAAGGCAAATTTGGAGTGAGAAAAAAACTAGGCTTGAGTTTTTAAAGACTTTAGAAGCAAATGGTATAAGCGATGAAGACTTAGAAGAGCTAAAGCATATACTAAATGCTGATGATTGTGATTTGTATGATGTGTTTGCTTATCTTAGCTTTGGGGCGTTTAAAAAGAGTAGAAAGGACAGAGTACAAAGCCTTAAAAATACGGAGTTTATAAAAGATATCAAAGATGATAATGCTATGGCTTTTATGAATTTCTTGCTTGATAAATACGAAAGATTTGGCATAAAAGAATTTGACGCAGGGCTTGGCACCTTGCTAACAAATAGCACATTAGATAAGGACAAAATCGCACAAGGCTTTGGTTCAAAAGAGCTATTAAAGGCAAGTTTTGAAAAGCTCCAAGAAGAGCTTTTTAGGGTATGATTTTTATTTAATTTATTTTTATAAGGAGAAAATATGCAGCAATATCGTATAAAAATAGAGAATGTTAGAAAAGTAAAAGAAATGACTTTTGATTTAAATATAGAAAGTGGTGTTAAATTATTTATAGGTGATAATGCAAGTGGTAAATCAACATTATTGACTTGTATTGGTATTTTTATAAGAAAAGATAAAGATAATTTTTTTGCCGATAACAAAACTAGTTTATCATCTAATTTTAAAGGAAGACATAAAGAAGCAAAAATAACATATATATCAAGTTGTGGTAATGAGGAAGAAGTATGGGAGAAAAAATCACAATGGAGTAAAACTTCAACAAAACCAATAAAAAAAATTAAAGGTTTTTTTGAATTATCAATTTTATCTGGTGTGAGATTTGAACATTTAAAAAATAAAAACAATTTTAAATCTAATATGTATAAAAAATTTAAAGAACCAAACGACAAAGATAATCTAGTAAATACATATAAAAAAACAAAAGAAAAATTAGACTTTATTATAGAAAATTTAGAATATATAATAAATGACAAGGAAGATTGTAAAGATGGTTATTTTAGTAATTTAAATTTTGATTTATTATATAAGTTTGATAGCAATTTTAAAAGTGATAATTTAAAACAAAATAATAAAAATATAAAAATTATTTATTATATAGAGCATAATGGTAATATAATCAGAGAATTTGATTTTAGTACTGGTGAATATTTTTTATTATCAATTTTAAAAATAATATCTTTTTATATAACAGATAATAAAGAATGTAAGCTCATAGTGATAGATGAATTTGAGCTAGGGTTAAGTCCATTAGCACAGCAAAGATTTTTAAAAAGGCTAAAAATATTTGCTAAGAAATATAATATTTTATTTATACTTGCAACACACTCGCTTGTAGCAATTAATCATATTAATCCTAATGATATATATTATTTTAACAATCAAACATATTCAACTCCAACATATCCAGGAATGATAAATTCCGAGCTTTATCAATTTAATTGTTATGATTATGTTGTACTTGTCGAGGATGATTTAGCTGAAATGTTTGTAAATGCTATATTACATAATATGGTAAGTATCATAGGAAGGAAAACTATAGTTATACCTGTAGGTGGCGAAGGTCAAGTGAAAAATATGCTAGATAAACATAATAAAAATAATATTTATGGAACAGCGAAAGTTATACCAATAAAAGATGGAGACCAACGTGATAAAGGAAGCAATAAAAATGATTTTTTATTTTTACCTATAGAAGATGTTGAAAAAGAGCTAGTGAAACAACTTATAAAAGATGAAATGTTTTATAATGAAATAGATGGTAATCATCTAGAAAATTTAAAAACTCATAAGTTAAAATATAATAACGAAGAAAAAACCATAAAAGAATCATGTGATGAATATCATAAGTTATCTAGAGAAAAAGAAAAAGCCAAAGAAAGCAAAGAAATAGCAAAACGCATATTTGGTGCAATAGTTTCTTATGTAAATGATAAACATTTAAATACAAAAGACATAACTCCGCAACAATACATTATCAATAAAATAATATCAAAGTTGCAAGAAGATGAGTTATTTAAACAGTTTAAACAAGATTTGAGTAATGAGCTTAAAAAAGGTAATAAATGACAAAATTACCGAATGGTTGGGAAGTTAAAAAGCTTAAAGATTTAGGTATATTTATAAGGGGAGTTTCATATAAAAAAGAACAACTACTTAACGAAAAAGATGAAAATTCTGTATTTTTATTAAGAGCTAACAACATTCAAAGCCAATTAAATTTAGATGAACTTCAAATAGTCCCTAAAGAATTAGCAGAAAATAAAATTATTCAAGATAATGATATTTTATTTGCTATGAGTAGTGGTAGTAAGCATATTGTAGGTAAAAACATTATATTAAAAGATTTAAATGACTTTTCTTTTGGTGCTTTTTGTGGAGTTTTTAGGGCAACAGATGAAAGCTTAAATCCTTATTTTTTATCATATTATTTTAAAAGTTTTGAATATCATAAATATATTCAAGGGGTTTCAAAAGGGTCTAATATTAACAATCTAAGATTTAAAGATTTGGAAGAATTTCAAATCACATTGCCATCACTTGAAGAGCAAAGGAAAATTGTAAAGATACTTGATGAAAAATTTGCAAGTATTGATGAGAGTATAAGGCTAGTAAAAGCTGATTTGCTAAGCCTTGATGAGTTGTGGCAAAGTATCCTAAATGATAGTTTTAACCCCCTAAAATCAAAGCTAGACAACGACACCTACACACTCCCACCCACTTGGAAATGGGAAAAACTTGGGGATATTTGCGAAAAAACAAAAAATGCAAATCTCAAAGATTTTAACGATGATATTTCTTACATAGATATTTCATCAATAGATAATAAAAATTTTATGATTTTAGATTACAAGAAAATCAATAGCACACAAGCTCCAAGCAGAGCTAAAAGGCAAGTAAAATTTGGAGATATTTTATATGCCACCACTAGACCAAATCTTAAAAATATAGCTATGGTTAATCAAGAATATTATAACCCCATAGCTTCTACGGGTTTTTGTATTATAAGAGCTAAAAAAGATGTCAAAAAATATATTTTTTATTTTTTACTTAGTGATTATGTAACGGATTTTGTAGCTAGATTTATTAAAGGAGCACAATATCCAGCAGTATCGGATAAGGATATATTTAATATTCAAATCCCGTTGCCACCATTAAAAGAGCAAGAGCGTATCGCAAAAGAGCTAGAGAGCAAAGCAAAGACCATAAAAGAACTAAAAGAGCTTTATGCAAAAAGGCTAAAAGATTATGAAGAGTTAAAAGAAAGTTTATTAGACTTAGCCTTTAAGGGTGGGTTGTGAGTGGAATTTAGATCCGTAATTTAGTTTAAATTTCGTTTGTTGGTAACTACCGAGCATTACTCGGTGGTTGGATAAGTCTTAGAATTTCTATGCTAAAAATTAGACTTTTTAGGATTTATGCTTTTTTAAGTGGATTTGTGTGTTTTAGGTGTTTTGGCTTTAAAATAAGTGTAAAATACATAAATTTTAAAACAGCAAAGATTTAAAATACACGAAATAAATTCTAAGCTTAATATGTTAAAAAATTTAACATATCAAAAAGATATAAAAGGACAAAAATGCAAAACAAAATAGACCAAATAACAGACATTTTAAGGCGTGATGATGGCATAAGTGGGGCTATGCATTATACGGAGCAAATTAGTTGGATACTATTTTTAAAATTTTTAGATGATTATGAAAAAGAGCTTGAAGAAAAGGCGTTTTATGATGATAAGGAGTATGTAAGCATACTTGATAGCAAATTTGCGTGGAGTAGTTGGGCAGCACCTAAAAAAGAAGATGGCACACTAGATATCAAAAACGCCCTAAGCGGTGATGATTTGACTAAGTTTGTAAATAATGAGCTTTTTGTCTATCTAAAAAGCTTTAAAAATAACGATGATTTTAAAAGCATTGAGTATAAAATCGGCGGTATTTTTGAAGGCATAAATAATAGAATAGTTAATGAACAAACTTTAAGAGATATCATAAATATCATTGATGAATGTAACTTTAGTAAAGATGATGATGTGTTTGCACTAAGCCTAGTGTATGAAAAACTGCTAAAAGATATGGGGAGTGATGGGGGAAATAGTGGGGAGTTTTACACCCCAAGACCACTTATAAAAGCTATCGTTGAAGTGATAGACCCAAAGGCAAATGAGCGTGTGTATGACCCTGCCTGTGGTAGTTGTGGGTTTTTGTGTGAGAGCTTTTTGCATGTGATGAGAGATAAAACAAGCCTTAGCAATGATGAGATAGATTTTATACAAAATGACGCCTTGCACGGCAAAGAAAAGACCCCACTAAGCTATGCAATGGGTGTGATGAATATGATTTTGCACGGCATAAAATCCCCAAATATCATTAAAACAAACACCCTAAATAAAAAAATCACCGACATAAGTGAAGATGATAGATATGAAATAATCCTAGCAAATCCACCATTTGGTGGCAAAGAAAAAGAGCAAATCCAAAACAACTTTTTAGTAAAATCAAACGCCACAGAGCTACTATTTTTACAACATATCCTAAAAAGCCTTAAAATAAACGGCAGATGTGCTGTGGTAGTGCCTGAAGGAGTGCTGTTTCAAAACTCAAACGCCTTTACAAGTGTAAAGCAAGATTTGGTAAATGAGTATAATTTGGAGTGCGTTTTAAGCCTTCCTAGTGAGGTATTTTTGCCTTATAGTGCTGTTAAAACTAATGTGCTGTTTTTCTCGCTTGGTAAAAGGTTTTTAAATGATAGTAATGAGGTGTATTATTATGAGCTAATACCACCTTATAAACTAACTAAAAATAAGCCTTTAGAGTATGAGCATTTTAAAGATTTTTTAGCTTGTGTTAAGGAGCGTAAAATCACTGAAAACTCATGGCTAGTAAGCAAAAGCGAACTTGCTCTTAAAAACTACGATTTAAGTGCAAAAAATCCAAACATAAAAGAAGAAAAAGAGCTAAGCAGCGTAGATGAAATTCTAAACTCACTTAGCAAAAACCTAGCAAAATCAAGCGAACTTTTAAAAAAGCTAGGTATTTAAGCTTTGTGGAAAAATATAATAAACGAAAAAAATCGTTTAGTGATTTTAATAAATATAAATTTTAATTATTTGCAGTGGAATTTAAAATAGGAATTTCGTTTGGTATTTGTAATTTAAGCTTATTTTGTATATGATAAATATTTTAAAAATTAAAAGGAAATAAAATGATTAAAATACCATCTAATTCAATAACTAAAAAAGTAGGTTTTATATTTTTACTTGCAATATTACTTCAAATACCATTGTTTTTTATAAACGGAATAATAAATGAGAGAAATGATACTTATGAAAATATGGTTGATACTCTAGGTAATGAATGGGGTCAAAAGCAAACAATACACGGGATTTTTCTAGTAATAAATGGCACTAAAGAACAAAATATAAAAGATGAAGAAGGCAATACGATTACGCAAAAAGTCCCTTACGAAAAAATCATAATTCCAAGCCAAATTGATGTAAAAATTGATATTTTAGATGAGGTTAGACAAAAAGGAATATATAAAGCTAGTGTTTATAACGCAAATATTAGCATTGGTGGTAATTTTGCTGATTTAGATGAAAAATTACCGCAAGACTTTGATGAAATTTATTTATCTTTAGGTTTATTAGATGCAAAATCATTAGTAAATATCTCAACTTTTAAACTAAATAGCATTGATTTAAAACCAAATGCAGGGACAAATAGTAAAAATTCTCATTTAAGATATGGAATTTCATCACTAATTAATAAAAATATGTTGAAAAATAATACACCTTTTGAAATTTCTTTCACATTAAGGGGCTCAAAAGGTATAGAGATACTTCCTTTAGCGCAAAAGAATACCTTAGATATTAATTCAAAAGAAAGTAAGCCTAGTTTTTATGGGACATTGCCTGTTAGTAAAAATCTTGATAATAACGGCTTTAACGCAAAATATGAAATTATGCCATTTACTATGAATTATCAAAAAGCTATAAATAATTCAAATCATTATCTAAATGATAATCTAATCGGTATTAATCTATACGAAGGCATTACTCATTACAGACAAGTAATAAGAGCTGCTAAATACGGCATATTATTTATAATGCTTAGCTTATTTGTGGTTTATGTTTTTGAAATTTTAGGCAAAAAACCAACTCATTATATCCAATACGGAGTTGTTGGATTTTCGCTAACTTTGTTTTATTTAGTTTTGCTTTCAATGTCAGAATATTTTAGTTTTGAACTTGCCTATATTATCGCTACATTAATGGTCGTAATACCAAACGCACTTTATATAAAAGCTCTTACAAATAGCAAAAAATTTGGTTTTGGAATGCTACTATTTTTAGGCGGTGTTTATGCAGTATTATTTTCTGTGCTTCAAATGGAGCAATTCGCACTAATTACAGGAACAATTCTTATAATGATAGTTTTATATGTTCTTATGTATATTACAAAAAATATTGATAATTTTTTGGATAAAAAGGCTGAATAATTAGGATATTAAAGGATAAAAAATATTGAAATTCCGATTTTAAATTCCGTTAAAATTTAATGTATTTTCAAGATATTTTAAAAGGAATTTAAATTAGGAATTTCAATTTTATTTTTAGTGATTTTTAAATTTAAATATTTTTGCTTTTAAGGATAACAAAATGGCTTTAAAAGGTTTTTAGCAAAAGCTAATGTGATTTTTAAAAATACGCTTTTTTATCTAGCTTGGTTTTTGTTTTTTATACCATTTTATATAGGAGATTTTAGTTATATTCCTTGCTTTATATTTGCTTTTCTTTTTTCTAGGATTTATCTTTTACTATCTCAAGATGATTTGGATAGTAAGATAATCTTGCAAGATAAGTTTTATTTACTTTTAAGACATATTTCGCTTTTTATATCGTGTGTTTGCCTTGCTAAGATTATTTATAATTTTTGTCTTTATGATAAAAGCGTTTATAAGAGCATTGATACTCTTAAAAATCTCGTGCCATTTGCGATATTTGGCTTTGTATATTTATATACTGCTAGAAAAAACTATAATGTTTATTTTAAAAAATACTTAGCTTTAACTTTGGCTATGCTTTATGCTTGGTGGTATTATGATGATTTTTTAAAACAACCCAATGAGCTCATAACAAGGATTTTAAAATCAAATTTAAAGTGTAGTAACCTTGAAAGAGTTTGCCTTGTGCTTGATAAAAGCATATTAGATGATATAAATAATGATATAAAAGGCAAAAGTTATGATGAGATACAAAAGACTTTAAGCCAGTTAGAATTTAAAATGAAAAATGAATATTTTTATTTTACTAAAATACTTTTGGGCAAAAGTGTTAGCATTAGGCTTGAATTAGAAGATGATAAGATAATTGAGATTATAGTTTCTAGGTTTTAAATTATAGCTTTATTGGAAAATAATATTTTAAATTCTAGTTAAATATTGGCAAATTAAAATCTTAATTTTGCCCTAAAATAGGGCAAAATTTATAAGTAACCATAAAAACTCGCAAGAAAATATCCAAAGATACTTGAAGTAATAACACCTATAAAACCAGGAATAATAAAACTATGATTTATTACAAATCTTCCTATACGAGTTGTTCCGCTTCTATCAAATTGAATAGCTGCTAAATCACTTGGATATGTTGGCAAAATAAAATAGCCATAACAAGCTGGTGCGAATGCTAAAATAACAGCTGGATTAACTCCTATATTTAAAGCTAGTGGCACAAACGCTACAAGTGCAGCTGCTTGAGAATTTACTAATTTAGAAATTATTATTAAAACTATTGCGTAAGTCCAAGGATATTCGCTTAATATATTTCCTAAGCTATCTTTTATCATTTGAGTATGTGTTGCAACCATACTATCAGCCATCCAAGAGATTCCAAATACAGCCACAAGAGCAACCATTCCAGATTTAAATATCTCACTTTTTGAAATATTATTTGCATTAGTTTTTGTAAAGATTATTATTAATGAACCTGCCAAAAGCATAAAAATTTGAATTACTTCAACCATTCCTAAAGGTTTTGCTTGTTCTTTTTTATCGCTAAAAATAATTTTTGCATTTTCAAATTTTTCATTATTAATAATTACATAGTTATTTTCTTGTGTTATTTGTAGATTATTATCAATGCTAATTGCTTTTATATTTTCTTTCGTGTTTTTTACTTTACCATCTTTAATAGTTTTATTTAATTCATTATAAGTAATTATGAGATTTGAATTCTTAATAGGTATTTCTTTCATTGTTTTAGCATTATTATCTACGATTAAAATACTTGCTGAATCAACTTTTATGTTAAATGCAGGTCGTAGATTTGAAAAATATCCTAAAATAGCAACTAAGGCAATAGCGCCTAAAAATATCCACATTGATAACCAAGCACTATTAGGTAATTTTTCACCTATTAATGATTTGCACCCACTACCATAAACATATTTTTTAAATTCTTCATCTTTAATTTTTTCTTGAAATTCACTATCTTTATCTAAATCTTTACCTCTAAACCAGCTAAATATTCCAACGCAAAACACTCCTAAATAAGTTGATGGTATTGTAATTTTAAGTAAGTCCAAATATCCATCAAATCCTGCTAAGTGATGATTACTATTAATAATAAATGCTGTTAGAGTTACTACAGCCACTGATACTGGGCTAGCAATTATTCCAAGTTGTGCTGAAACACTACTTGCTGCCATCGGTCTTTCAGGTCTAATATTGTTTTTAATAGCTATGTCATATACAATAGGTAAAATTGTATAAACAACATGCCCTGTGCCACAAAGAATTGTTAGGGTGCAAGTTGTAATTGGAGCTAAAATACTAATATATTTTGGATTTTTTCTAAGAATTTTTTCAGCTATTTGAAGCATTACATCAAGACCACCACTGGTTTGAAGTGTTGCGCTAGCCACAACAACTGCTAAAATAGTTAGCATAACATCAATTGCTGGTTTTCCTGGTTTTACACCAAAGCCAAAAATCATCACAATAAGCCCAACGCCACCTAACATTCCAAGAGTAATTCCACCTTTTTTTGAGCCATAAAATAGGCAAATACATACAATAGCTAGTTGTATAGCAAATTGTAAAGAATTAGGTAAATTCATAAGAATATCCATTTTTTATCCTTTAATTAAAAAAAATTGATAAATTTTATATTTAAAAGTTAAATATTTAAATTAATTTTAAAAATTAAGTTTTAATTAATTTAAATATTAGTATTAAATTTTTACTTAGAATTTGGTCTATTATTTATAAAATGATTTTTGTTGCCATTGTAAATACTTTTACTTAGTAAAATGTGAAAAATTTAAGGAGTAGGTAATGAAAGTAATCATTGAAGCAAAAGCAAAAATTATGGCTGAAAACGAAAATCAAGCAAAAATCAATCAAGAGTTTTTTAAAAAATCTAATTTATATTGCCTTAATTTTATGAGCTCTCCTGGTAGTGGTAAAACCACTCTACTTGAGTATATTATAAAAAATAATTTATTAAAATTATGCGTAATTGAAGGGGATTTAGAGACTAATAAGGACGCTGATAGGATTATCAAAGCAGGTGCTAAAGCATATCAAATAAGCACAGGTCAAAGCTGTCATTTAGACGCAAAAATGATAGATTTAGCTCTAAAAAATCTTGATATTAGTAATTCAGAGTTTTGTGTAATAGAAAATATAGGCAACTTAGTATGCCCTGCATCATATAAATTGGGCGAGAATTTAAATGTTGTGCTTTTATCAAGTCCTGAAGGAAGTGATAAAGTAGCAAAATATCCTGTTATGTTTAAAAGAGCTGATGTGATAGTATTAACTAAAATGGATATAGCAAAATATTTTGATTTTAGCCTAGAAACTATCACACAAGAAGCAAAAAAATTAAATCCAAATGTAAAAATCTTTTGTGTAAGTAGCACTACAGGCGAAGGAATTGCCGAACTTTGTGAATATTTTAAATCTTTAAGGAGTTAATATGTGTTTATCTATACCATCAAAAGTTTTAAGTGTTGATGAAAATAATTTCGCTATGGTTGATACTTTAGGGATTAAGCGTGGGGTTAGCCTTGATTTGATACCTGAGCAGGTTAATGTGGGAGATTTTGTATTAATTCATGTTGGTTTTGCTATGCAAAAAATTGATGAAGCAGCTGCTAAAGAAAGCTTAGAATTATATAAGCAAATTGCAGATGAGATAGGTAGCGAAGAGATTGAAAGTAGGTTTTTATGAATTACATAAAAGAATATAAAGACGCAAATATTATTAATAATTTAAAAAAACTAATTAATAATGTTAAGCTTGATAGGGTTTATAATGTAATGGAGATTTGTGGCGGGCACACGCATTCACTTATAAAATACTCAATCCCTTCTCTTTTGCCTAATATTAACTTTATTCATGGGCCAGGTTGTCCTGTTTGTGTAATGCCAAAAAGTAGGCTTGATGAAGCTATTTTTTTAGCAAGTATGGAAGGTGCTATTTTTTGCACACTTGCTGATTTGATTAAAGTTCCTGCTAGTAATACGAGTTTAGAAAAATTAAGAGCACAAGGCAAGGATATTAGAGCGCTTTATAGTCCACTAGAAGTATTAAAAATCGCAAATGAAAATAAAGATAAAAAGATTATATTTTTTGCAATAGGTTTTGAAACTACTACTCCTATGAGTGCGGTTTTGATTGAAAAAGTGCTTGAAATGGGGCTTAAAAATGTATTTTTTCATATAAATCATGTAAGAGTTCCTGAGCCTGTTGAAGCCTTATTAAATGATAAAGATTGTAATATTGATGGCTTTTTAGCCCCATCACATGTAAGCGTGATAATAGGAGAAAACGCATATTTAAATATGGCTAATACTTATAAAAAACCATTTGCTATAAGTGGTTTTGAGCCTGTTGATTTAATGCACTCGCTATTAAATTTAAGCTTACAATTTAAGAATAAAACTCATAATGTTTATAATGAGTATTCAAGATTAGTTAGTAAAAATGGTAATGAAAAAGCTAAAGAATTAATTGAAAAATACTTTAGGCGTGATGATTTTGAATTCCGTGGCTTAGGTGTTATTAGTAATGGCGGTTTGGAGCTAAAAGATGAATATGATTATATAAACGCAAAAAAAGTATTTGATATAAAAACAAATACAAAAGCAGAAAACAAAGCCTGTCTATGCCCTAAGATTTTAAAAGGACTTGCAAAGCCAACTGATTGTAAAGTTTTTGGTAATTTATGCACGCCTAATAATCCAATAGGAAGTTGTATGGTAAGTAGTGAAGGTGCTTGTGCTGCTTATTATAAATACAATAGAATTTAAATTAACTCCTTTTTATAGGAGTTAATATGATTATTTGCTTATAAATCTTAGCCAAATATAGCCTAATACAGCTGATACAAAAGAAGCACTAAGTATTGCTAATTTTGCGCTATTAAATAATTCAGGATTATTTTCAAATACAAGAGTGTTTATAAAAAAGCTCATAGTAAAACCAATACCTGTTAGTATGCAAACCCCGTATAATTGAACTTTATTTGATGGTAATTTAAAGCCAAATTTACTAGCAATTAAGCAAAAGCTAAATACACCTAATTGTTTGCCTAAAAATAGACCTAAAAATACTCCAAAAAATACTGCATTAAAATCATTTAAATTAAGACCATTAATCAAAACTCCAGCATTAAATAAAGCAAATAAAGGCAATATAAAATAATTTATATAAGGTGTTAAATCGTGCATTATGTGTTCTAAAAATTCTTTATTATCTTTAGTGTTTAATGGTATAAAAAACGCACACGCCATACCAGCTAAAGTTGCATGAACTCCACTTTTAAGAACGCAAACCCAAATAAATGCACCAATAATCACATAAAGGCTTTTTATGCAAATATGCAAATAATTTAATAATAGCAAAATAGCTAAACCACAAGTAGCAAGGCTAAGACTTAAAATACTTAGCTCATTTGTATAAAATAAAGCGATTATAATAATTGCAGCAACATCATCAAATATTGCAAGGCTTAGTAAAAATATTGTTAAAGATTTTGGAATTTTATTTCCAAGTAATAATAAAACTCCTAAAGCAAAAGCAATATCAGTTGCAGTCGGTATTGCAAAGCCTTGTAAAGCAAAACTATCGTTTATATTAATTAAACTATAAATTATAGCAGGGACAATTACTCCGCCAAGTGCTGCAATTAGTGGCAAACTAGCAGCTTTTATATTGCTTAATTCTCCTATTAGGATTTCTTTTTTAACTTCTAATCCAACCCAAAAGAAAAATATAGCCATAAGCCCATCATTTACCCATAAAGTAAGTGGTTTTATAAGGTTTAAATCTCCAAAAATCACACCTGCTTTATAATTAGTAATGAGTTCATAATAAGTGTTTAGATTTGAATTTTTAAGAGCTAAAGCAAGTATAGTCATAAAAATCAATAAAATTGGAGCAAAAAGCTCGTGAGTTATAATTTTTTTAAGCATAATATCTCCTTGTTAAAAATTATTTTTTAGCAAGAAAAGTTTGCAATACATTAAACGAAAGCTCATTTAAGCATTGATAGGCAATGCTATTTTGCATTAATTCATTTTTTGTTTTATTAGAAAATGCTTTTGTTAAAGAAAAGCAATTTTTAAAATCACTATTATTTAAACCACAAAATATTATTAATTTTTTATCATAAATTTTACAAATTTGATTAATTTCTCCGATTACTTTTCCCATCAAACTTTGATTATCAAAAGCACCTTCTCCTGTTATTATTAAATCAGAGTTTTTAATTAATTCTTCAAGATTTAAAAGGTTTTTAATATATGAAAATCCACTTTCAAATTCTGCATTTAAAAATGCTTTAAAGCCAAATCCAAGCCCACCAGCAGCACCACAACCTTGAAATTGTGAATAATCTTTAGTTAAATATTTTTCACAAACTTTTGCAAAATTTTTTAAACCCAAATCAAGCATTTTAATTTCATCATCATTTGCACCTTTTTGCCTTGCATAGACATACGCTGCACCATTTTCTCCATATAGTGGATTTTTCACATCACAAGCTATTTTAAAGCTGCAGTTTTTAAGCTCTTTTAATACATTTTTATCATTTATTTTTGCAATTTTTCTTAGATTTTCTCCGATAGGTTTTAAAATATTTTCAAATTCATCTAAAAATTCGTATCCTAAAGCACTTAGCATTCCTATTCCAGCATCATTTGTAGCCGAGCCACCAATGCCTATTATAAACTCATTTGCACCATTATTAATAGCGTCTTTTATGGCAATACCTAGTGAAATTGTGCTAGTTTTGCAAGGATTTTTTTCATTTTCATTAAGAGCGATTAATCCTGCAAATTCTGCCATTTCAAAATATGCTTTATTTTCTTTTAAAAGATAATAACCCTTATAATCTCTAATACCATAAGCATTTTTTAAGTTTAAATAGAGTTTTGTAGCATTGATTTTATCATTTATACTTTCTAAAAAACCTTCTCCACCATCAGAAATAGCTAGTTGAATTGAGTTTATATTTAATTTATCGCAAGATTTTTTGATAGCTTCGTTTGCTTGTTTTGAACTAAGAGAGCCTTTAAAGCTATCACAAATAATTAATGCTTTCATTTTTTTATCCTTTTAATTACAAAATAAATTAGTAAAAAACTAAAAAATAAAGTAGCACTTATATCAAGTATAAATTCATTCATAAAAAATCTCCGTTTTTTTAGGTAGCATTAGGGTATTATCTGTGTATTTTAAATATTTGAGCTTTAACGCATAAATTTTGTGATTTAGTGCAAAATTAGCAGCTTTATATGTATTTAAATAAAGCCTTTTTTGGGTTTCATTTGCTAATAATAATTTTCCTATTATTTGAACACCTTTAATTGGATTGTTTGTATAAATTGCTGCACTTAATAATTCATCTAATTTAATATGCCTTGAAGTAGGCGATGAGATAAAAAGCAATGCTTCATTAATCTCATCAAATTTATAAAACAAAGTAGCCGAATAAGGCTCGTTTGTAGAAACTACGCAAATATTGTTAGAATTTAAAAACTTATTTATTTTAGATTTCAATATCAATACCAACAGGACAATGATCAGAGCCCATTACATCGCTTAATATAAAGGCGTCTTTTAAATAAGGGGTAAGATTATTTGATATGAAAAAATAATCAATTCTCCAACCAACATTTCTATTTCTAGCAGCTGCACGATAGCTCCACCACGAATATTTTTCAGGAATATCTCCGTTTATATATCTAAATGTATCAACAAATCCAGCATCAAGCAATCTATCAATCCACTCACGCTCAATTGGTAAAAATCCACTTGTTTTTTCATTAGCTTTTGGGTGAGTTAAATCTATTGGGCGGTGTGCTGTATTTACATCTCCACAAATTATGATTTTTTTACCTTCTAATAATAATTTTTTTAAATATTCTAAAAAATCATCATAGAATTTCATTTTATAATCTAATCTTTCATCACCGCTTTGTCCGTTTGGAAAATATATATTAAACAAAACAATATCTTTAAAACTATGCTCTAAAACTCTTCCTTCATCATCAGGAAAAAATTGGGCAAATCTACTCTCGCATTCAAAATTTAAAAAGCTCATAACACCAGAATATCCAGCTCTTTTTGCTGAATTTGATTTAATATCTTTAAAGCCTAAATTGTTTATATCTTTTGGAAATTTATCAGGTGTTGCTTTTATCTCTTGAATACCTAAAAAATCAGTAGGGTATTTTTCTAAAAACGAAAACCCATCTTTATCACAAATTGCTCTTAAACCATTTACATTCCACGAAATTAATCTCAAAACTATTCCTTAAATTAAGTTATTTATAATGATAAAAACTATACAAAAAGGTAGTAAATGTTAAAGATAAATCCAATTTTATTTAATTTTGTTTTAAGTGCATATATAATTGCTTTGAATTATTTTTCTATGCTTGCATTTTTGAGTAATAAAATAAGTGATATTTATTTTTTTACAATAGTAAATATTATATATTTTACATTGATATTTTTAGTTGTTAATATATTATGTTTTTTTAGAATTTTGGCTTATATTTGTTCTATTATTTTAATAATATGCACTGGATTTAGTATATATTTTATTAAAACTTACAATGTAGTTATTGATGGAAATATGGTAGCTAATGTATTTTTAACAGACAAAAGAGAAATGAGCGATTTATTTTCTTTATCTTTTGTGTTTTTTATATTATTAAGCGTTGTATTACCAATAATTTTGCTAAAATTTATTAATATAAAAAAAGGTTATTATTTAGCTAAAATAGTTTCAATTATTTTAAGTGCTATATTGATTTTTGTCATAGTATTTACTAATTCTAGAACTTTTATACCTTTTATTAGAACTAATGATGACATAAGATATTACAATGTGCCATTTCATCAAATATATTCTGCTATTAAAATAACAAAATCAAAATTCACTCCTAAAGAAGAGATGGTAAAAATAGGGCTTGATGCTTCTATTCAAGATGATAATGAGAGCAAAACTTTTATTTTAGTAGTAGGAGAAACTGCAAGGGCAAAAAATTATTCTTTAGGCGGATATGCTAAAAACGATACTAATTTTTATACTAAGAATTTAAATATTAATTATTTTAGTAATTTTACATCTTGCGGGACTGCCACTGCTCAATCTTTACCTTGTATGTTTTCATTGCATGATAGGGTAGATTTTAAAAAAGGTGAAAATTATGAGAATGTTTTAAATCTTTTAAATCGTTTTATTGATGTGCGTTGGATAGATAATAATTCTGGAGGTTGTCAAAATGTTTGTAATGACATTAATTCTATTATTAAAAGTAAAGATTATGATGGATGGTTAGTTGATGAAACTAAGAATATATTAAAAAGTAAAAAAGATAAAAATACATTAATAATAGTGCATTTGCAAGGTTCTCATGGGCCAAGTTATTATCTTAGATATCCAAAAGAATTTGAAAAATTTACTCCAACTTGTAATACAAATAAATTGCAAGAATGTAGCGAAGATAATTTATATAACACTTATGATAACACCTTGCTTTATACTGATTTTATAGTAGCTAGTTTGATTGATGTTTTAAAGACCGATAATGCCGATAAAAAAGCTTTATTTTATCTAAGTGATCACGGAGAAAGTTTAGGAGAAAATGGGTTTTATTTGCACGGAATGCCATATTATTTAGCACCAAAAGAGCAAATTCAAATTCCGGCTATTTTATGGACTAATTATGAGTATAACAATAAAGATAAACTTGATTTTAAACTATCTCAAGATAATTTATTTAGTTCTTTATTAGGGTTTTTTAATATTTCTACAAAAGATTATAGGAAAAACTATGATTTATTTAGCATAGATTTAGAAAATAATTTATAAATAATATAAAAAATAAAATATTTATAAAATTTTTATTTAGTTTAATATTATTTTAATAATTGTGTGGTTATAATACGCCATTCCTTGTTTTAAAGGGTTGCAGCTAATAAATCGTTAATCATTTTTCAACTATACTCCTAAATGCAACCCTTTTAATCTCTTCAATATTTACGATTTTTACATATTATTTTTACTTTAATTTATTTGATATTTTTTAAGGAGATTGTATGAGAAAAATATTATTAGCTTTAGGTATTTTGGTATCTTTAAGTGCTAATGAAAGTTTGTTTGAAAAGGGTGAATATAAAAAAGCTTATCCTAATTTTAAACAAGAATGTAATAAAGATAATTCTAATGCTTGTTATAGATTAGGAGAGATGAATGAATTTGGATTAGGAACGGGGATTTCTTATTCTTATGCTTATAAATATTATAAAAAATCTTGTGATTTGAATAATAAAAAAGCTTGTGGAAGTCTTGGAAAAATGTATTATCTAGGGCTTGGTGTTAATAAGGATATAAAAAAAGCTAATGATTTATTAGATAATGCTTGTAAGAATGACATTTATGAAGCTTGTGATAATTATGCTTATTTACAAAAAAAAGAATATAAAGAATTTAAACAAGACGAATTATTTAAAGCTTGCAATGGTGGAATTGCTAATTCTTGTATAGAACTTGCTAATAATTTAAATCCTAATCAAGGAATTGATTTTTATTTAAGAGCTTGTGGTTTAGGCGATGATTATGGTTGTCAGATGGTGTCAAATTGGTATTTAACTACCCAAGTTGTTAATAATAAAATATCTAATTTTTCTGATTTAAGCGATAAAGAGTGTAATAATAAAAATTATAAAGCTTGCAAGTCAATAGGAGATGTTTATAGATATTTAAACAATATAGAAAAAACTCAAATGTATTATGAGCAAGGTTGCGAATTAGATGATAAAGATTCTTGTGCTAGCTTAGCGGTATTACAAGAACATAATAATGATTTTGAAAAAGCTATAAAAAACTATGAAAAATCTTGTAAGATTGGCGATGGTTATTCTTGTTCTAGACTTGGATATATGTATGAAGATGGATTAAAAGATAATGATAAGACATATATCAAAACAGATTCTTCTAAATCAAAAAAATTCTTTCAAAAAGCTTGCGAATTAGGTTTTACTAAAGCTTGTAATTAATATTTTATACATTTTTTTTGCCTTTTTTTGTAAAAATTATATTTTTGCACTGAAGGGCAATAATAGAATTTATATATTTTCGTTAAATTAACCTTGTTTTGAAATTCAACAAGGAGAAATATTATGGCGGAAGCTGGAAAAATTATTAAATTAATAGGCGATGTTAAAGCTATTAATGTTAATGGTGAGAAGTCACTAAATGTAGGCGATGCAGTATCACTAAATGATACTATTAGAACAATCGGAAAAGATACAAGTGTTGATATAGAACTTAGCAGTGGCAAAGTTTTACATATTGTAGGAGATAATGTTGCAAAGATTGATAATAGTATTTTAACAAGTGAAAGCTTTGAAAATGAAGCTGCAATTGATGATAAAATCAATAACTTAATCAATAACTTAGTAAATAACAATGGAGAAATAGAATTAGACGCAACTGCTGCTGGTGAAGCTGGTGCTGCTGGTGCTACTGGAACATTAAATGATGTTGTGTTTGACCAATCAGGTAGCGAAAGCACAGTTTATGCAGATGTATTATCAAGAGAAGTTGATAATAATGTTATTACTAATTTTAACAACAACGGCTTAGGTGCTGCAAATCTTAATGATTTATTAGCACAAGGTAATCAAGTAACACCTGAAATTAATGGAGAAGCTAACAATGGCGAAATTCCTACAATTCCAGGAAATAATGGTGCTAATGACAATGTAGTTCCTGAAAATCCAGAAAATAATACAGGAAACAATACTCAACCTGAAGTTAAACCTGAAGAAAAACCTGAAAATACCGAAGATGTTGTAACTCCAGAAGTTAAACCTGAAGATAAACCTGAAGAAGATAAAACTGAAGATAATACTCAACCTGAAGTTAAACCTGAAGAAGATAAAACTGAAGATGTTGTAACTCCAGAAGTTAAACCTGAAGAAGATAAAACTGAAGATAATACTCAACCTGAAGTTAAACCTGAAGAAAAACCATTAAATTTAACTGCAAATGTATATGATAAAGATTCTAATATTGTAGATGGTAAATTAACAAATGGAACAGAATTTACTATAAAAGGTAGTGGAGCTACACCTAATTCTGAAGTAACAATAAATGTTATTGGTTATACATTAGATGGTAACAATGTAGCTCAAATCCATTTCCCTGTAAAAGTTACAGCTGATGCTAATGGTGATTATAGCTATACTTTTGACTTATCAAATGCTGAATTATTATATAAATATCATGTTGAGAATGGTAATAATAGTGTAGATAGCTCATTTAGTGTAGATAATATAGCTCCTGTAATAACAGATACTAAAGTAGAAGTTGTAGAAGGAAATGTAGTAGTATCAGGTAAAACAGAGCCAGAAGCGGTAGTTTCAACTCCTAATGGAGATAAGGCGACGGCTGACAAAGATGGTAATTTTGTAATTACTATTCCAAATGCTAGTGATAAGGTAGAAATTAGTGCAACTGATAAAGTTGGCAATACAAGTGTAAATCCAGCAATTATTGAAGTTCCAGCTTCTGAAAATAAACCTGAAGAAGATAAAACTGAAGATGTTGTAACTCCAGAAGTTAAACCTGAAGATAAACCTGAAAACACTGAAGACAATAAACAACCTGAAGAAGATAAAACTGAAGATGTTGTAACTCCAGAAGTTAAACCTGAAGATAAACCTGAAAATACTGAAGACAATAAACAACCTGAAGAAGATAAAACTGAAGATGTTGTAACTCCAGAAGTTAAACCTGAAGATAAGCCAGTAGCTCCAGTATTTGATAAACTTGTTATTACAGAAGTAAATGGTGATGATACTATAAAAGATCATTCAGCAACAGTTGATAGCAATAGCTTAGTGCTTAAAGGTAAATTAGAAAATTATCAAGGCGTAGCAGGAGATTACGAATTTGATATTCAAAGTAATATATTAAATAGCGTTGTAAATGATATTAAAGTTGTTGGACACATTGATGCAGATGGCACATTTACAATCAATCTTGATGCGAATATTATTGGTAATAATATTGGTTTAATTCAAGTTAAATTTGAAGGTAAAGCAGATGTTGTTACTATATTAGAAGCTGCAAGTAAAGAAGTAGATGCTAAAGTTGATGTTGAAATTACAGGCAATGGTGTTAATGTTGAAAATACTTTAAATAATAATAAGGTTCTTACAATTAGTGGAACAATTAAGCCAGTTGATGCTAATGGAAATGCTGTTGAATTTGTTGAAAATAAAGCTCTTGTTAAAATTAATGATAAAGTTGTTGATGTTACATTTAATAAAGATGGCTCATTTACAACTACTTATACTCCAGAAAAAGATGGAGAAGTTAAGGTAGAAGTAACTTATAATGTAAATGATAAAATAGTATCTGATGTTGCTACAACGACAATAGACACTACAGCTCCATTATTAGGAGAATTAACAGGAACTCCAGATTTAAATGGTAATTATGTTGTAGAAGGTAAAACAGAGCCAAATGCAGTGGTAACAATAAATGGTAAAACTGAAGTTAAAGCTGATGCTGATGGTAACTTTAAAGCAACATTAAATGATGTAAAAGATGGTGAAAAATTAGAATTAGTAGCTAAAGATGAAGCTGGAAATATTAGTAATGTTGGCACAATAAACGCTAAGTTAGATACTAAAGAAGGCA
>NZ_JACGAX010000008.1:0-76280 GCF_020138145.1 Campylobacter sp. RM9334 | reverse complement strand
GAAATTAAAGAAGAAATTAATAATAAAGTAGTGGCTTTATTAGAAAAAGAAGATGATGAAAATTCTGATAATAATAAAGAAGATGAAGAAAATAATGATAATGACACAAATAAACCAGATATGCCAATAGTTCCTAGTGAGCCTGTTTATAATAAATATTTTTCAAATGCAGACAATAAAAACTATTATTATTCATCAAATACTAGCCTAAGAAGTGGCGATGTTAGACAAGACGCTGCAGAGCTTAATGTGAAAAAAGGTAGTTTAAATATCCTTAGTAATACTAAAAGCGGTAATAATATTACAGATTTTAAAAAAATTAGCGTTACAAATAATCAGCTAAACATATTAAAAACTACAAATGATGCTAATAGTGTTGAAGATTTTTCATATAGTTTAACAGATACTACAATTAGTGGTTTAGATGGATATAGCGATTTAAAATTTAGTGCTAATGATGGAAAAGTAAGTTATACTGCTAATAAAGAAAAATTAGAAGCAAATATTTTAGATGATAGTTTTTCTATGTTAAAAGACACAAGCACAAATTCTAATTATAATGCTATAGATAAAGAGTGGGGTAATTTTACAAATACATTATTTGAAAAAAATAAGGATTATTTCAATGTATCAGATTTAAATAAGGTATTTTATTATGGTTCAAATAAAGCTGCAATGCAGTTAAATCTTAATAATTCATCTATTGCTTATTATTATGCAGATGCATATGAAGCTAAAAAACTTTATGCTGATTTTAAATATGCAAATCAAATATATTACGAAAACGCAAAGAGTTCAGGAAGTTCTTATGATAAGCAAACTTATGATGTATATAACAAAACCATATCACCTATTAACGGCTCATCTACTTATAATATACAAGCAAATGCTTCTAATGGCATTAAAAATCAAGATTTTGCTTTAAAAGCAGATAAAAATAAAGCAGAAATTAATTTTGGAAGTGTAATTTCTAGTTTGATGGATACTCAATTAGACCCGCAAAATAGATTTCAATACTTTTCTAATGAATTTGATAAATATAAAGATACTTATAAAAGTAAATATTTAGGTGCTGATGAAGATAAGGAATATTTTTATGCAGGTAGTGGAAGCTCAATTAAATTAAATCCCGCTAAGCAAGAAGTAGATAGTTATGTAGTATATGATGGTGGGTATGGAAATATTTTTAGAGTAACTTTTGATAAAAATATCGGAGATGCTACCTATGTTAAAAGAGTTGATGGTAGGGTTCAAGATGTTAAACATTCTCAAAAATTTAATATAAATAGTATTAGAGATGTAAATTCAGGTTATACACTAACAGTAGGCGATAGCAATAATGATTATAATTTTGCAGTGAAGGCTGATAAAGTTGGAGCTATATTAAAAGGCAATTTTAAGATAAATGGAGCTAATCATAACGTAGATTCTGATATTTTAAAATATGTAAATACTTCTGCAGCACATAAATTAGTTAAAGATACTTACGATAAAGCAGTTCAAGGAAAATAATAATTTTTAGGGGAGTTAGATTTGACCTAATTCTCCTAATAAACTTCTTAATTTATCATTTCTATATTTTATTTCTTCACTACATTTCCTAGCAATATCTATGCAAATATTTAAATAATTAGTAGTTTCATCATTTTCAAAATCAATATGTTTAGGATTTTGAATTTTATCTTTATTTACACATCCAAAAATATATGTTATTACATTTAAACTTGGAGTTAGTAATAAATATCTTTTATTATGATACATAATATATTGCTCGTTGCATTGTGTGGTTAATAGTGTGATTATTTCTTGTTTTATTTGTTCGTAAGGAGTATTTGGGAAATCTTTGGCTACTTTTTTGATAAATTTTTCATCATTAATTCTATCTTCTTCACTCTGCAAAAATACACTATCATTTTCAAGTAGTGTTTCAAGTTCTTTTAATATTTCAATAGCTCTAATGTAATCTTTCATTTTACCACCTACTATATTTATTACATTTATATTACATTAAAAAGAAAAATAAAGGTAAATTTTTTAGGTTATTTAATTAGTTTTTTTAATTAAAATAATTTTAATAATTAAGCATTTAGCCTAAATATTAGTATTTTTTATCTTTTATAGTCATAAATATATAAAATAATACATTGAAAATTTAAGTATAAATATTAAATATTTATACTT
The DNA here is from genome assembly GCF_020138145.1 of Campylobacter sp. RM9334. Taxonomy (NCBI): domain Bacteria; kingdom Pseudomonadati; phylum Campylobacterota; class Epsilonproteobacteria; order Campylobacterales; family Campylobacteraceae; genus Campylobacter; species Campylobacter sp. RM9334. Next base: position 74,099 of record NZ_JACGAX010000008.1, on the reverse strand, counting down.
AAAAGGTCTTTTATATGTCAAAAGTTAAAAAAGAATTTGAAATAATATCTTTAATATTATTTAATTTAATTTGCCTATTATCTAGGCTTTTTGTATGTTTTAGCAGTATTGTATTTAACTCGTTTAGATATTCATTTTTTAATTTTATGATTTCTTTTTTATTTATCAATAGTTCTTCAAATTCAAAAAAACTACAATCAGTAAGCAATCTTTGATAAATTTCATTTTCACTAGGCAAATAAAGCTTAAATTGTTTGCTATCTAGCTCATAAAATTCACGACTTGCATTAATTTTTTCATAAAAAAATGATAGGCTTAATTTAGCTGCGTTTTCGTAATTATTTAATGCTTTTATATTTATTTTTTCAAAAAGCTTATTTAATTTAAGCTCATAATTATTTAAAGCCTTTTCATAATCATTTATAATAAGCTCATCTAATGCTTTATAAAAATCATCTGCTATTGCGTAAAAATCAGCATTTACAAGGTCATTGTAGTTTTTATCTAATTCTTTTGTTTTAGCAATATTTAAAGCATTTTTAAATTCTTTTAAAGGCTTGTGAAAATTATCTAAAAGGTTTAAAAATTGCTCGTTTATTTCTTTTCTAATTTTTAAAAATTGCTTGTTAATCGTATCTTTATTATAAAAAATACTTAAAAATGTATCATCAGGATTTAAAGTTTTATATGAATATTCGTTTTTATTAAAGCAATTTTTATGAAACACCCCATCATTTTGTGTATAAAAATAAGCATTTTTTACCTTAAAATTAGTCATAAATTCATTAGCAATCGTCCTTGCTATACTCTTTAAAGCATTTAAAATCTCATCATTAAAGCCACTATAATCAAATTCATTTTTTGCAAGTATTTCTAAATAATTTTTAATTTTACACTCTAATTCTTCAAGGCTTAGTTTAATCTCGCTAATAATTCCTAAAAGCTCATTATTTAATGTTTTTAAAGAAGCTTTTATATTATCTTCTTTAATGCTTGTTTTATTTAGATTTTTTAAAAAATCATAAAAGGCCAAAATATTTGAATCAGGATTATTTTCACTTGCTTGTTTGCAAGAAATTAGCTCAATTTTTTCAAAATACTTAGCAAAAACTTCATTTAAATAATTCTTTAATCTTAATTGCTCGGCTTCGTTTAATTTATCTTTTTGATTAATTAGACAAATCTTTTTTATATTTGGTTTTAATTCTTTAATAGCCTTTTCTTCACTAGCTTTACCAGCACTTTCAGCTAAACTTAGCCAAATTAAAGCATCAAAAGAATTAAATAAATTTTTAGAAAATTCTTCATCGGTAGTATTTGCATTTAGTCCTGGAGTATCAATTAATGTAATATCTTTTAAAAGCTCGTTATTTGTAAAAATATTAATACTTTTAAGCCCATTTAGTTCTTCATTTTGGTCATTTACAATATTGTTTGTAAGTTCGCTTAAGCCGTTTTCAAATTCTGCTAAAACTAAATCATTTAAACCATAATTAATATAAGTAGCAACAACGCTAACAGGTCTTGCTCCTGTAGCTAAAATATCTTTTTTAAAAAGCAGATTTAAAAGTGAGCTTTTACCTGAACTAAATTGTCCTATCACACCAACTTGCAATGGTAGATTATAATGCTTACATAAATTATCAATATTATTAATTAGTTTATTGCTAAGCATTAAATTAGGATTTTTTAGAGTGTTTTTTAAGGTTTTTAAATCTCCTAAAAAGCCTTTTTCATAACTTATATTATATTTTTCATTATATTCTTTTAAGACACTTTTTATCATTTTAAATTCTCTTTTATTTCTAATAATTTTTCTATTTTTTGTGTATTTAAGCTCAATAGATTTTCATCGTTAAATTCATTTATATTGATTTTTTCAATATGATAAATACTAAAAAATTCATTTTTCAAAAACTCATTAGCTAATTGTTTTTGCTCGCTAAAATTAAAAAAATTAAGATTTATATTTAAATAAATCGCATTTAATTTATTATTGATTGCATTTTCACTTTTATCACTTAGCAAATCAAGTTTATTTATGATTTTTTCAAATTCTTCAAATATTTCTTGTAATTTATTTTTATCAAAAATAATTTCATAATCTTTAGTAATATTTAGCCTTGCTTTAATTTCATTAAAATCATTTAAGAATTTATTACTCATACTTGAGTTAAGCCCATTTAATAAATCTTTAAAACCTTGAAAAATTACATTTCTTACCTTTTCGTTTGAGTAATTTTTGTCATAATTTAATTCATCAAAAATCCTAGCAGCTTGATTTTTTGCTAAAAAGCTTAATTCGTGTGCTTGGATTTTGTAGTCTTTATTTAAGTATTCATTTAGCGATATTTCAAGTTCTTGTTTTAAGGCTAGTTTTTTGGCATTTTCGTTTTGTAGATTTTCTATATTTTTCATATATTCGTTTTTATCTAGCTTTAAAGAATTGTTTATATTAGTTAAAAGCGTAATTTCTAAATCAATTAGATTTTTAAATTTTTCGCTAATGCTATTTATAAATTCTTGTGAGCTAGTAGAATTAAAGCAAACATCGTTTAAATAGGCTTTTAAAGCATTTATTTCGCCTTTTGAATTGTCTTTTTTAAATTCACTAGCACTTACGCAAAATAGCTCATAATTAGGTGTAATATCTAGGTTTTTAAGCTCATTGTTAAAGCGATTTTTGACATATTCTTTTAATTTAATTTGCTCATCAATACTTATTAAATCACTTTTTGTAAGCACTAAAACTAGCTTTGAATTAGGATTATTTTTAGCAAAACTTGTTAAGAATTCTAAATCTTTAATGCTAAGTGCTTGAGTGCAAGTCATAAGGTATAAAACACAATTAGCAGTTTTTAAAAACTCTAAGCTTTTTTGTTCTCTACTAATTACTACATCATCAAGACCAGGAGTATCTATTATATTTATTTTATTTTTTAAATACTCGTTGTTTAGATGGATTTCAATATCTTTTACAAAAATACTTATGCTAGAATTTGCACTTGTATAATCGTATAATTCGTTTATTTTTACTTCAACGCTTTTGTGCTCAACAAAATCAATATTAAAGATTTTATTTAATTCTTCATTCAAACTAGCTTGAGTTTTTAAGGCATTAAATTCTGCTTCATTATAAAAATTTACTTTTATTTTTTCATTTTCATCATAGCTAATTACACTAAGATTTGCTGTTTCAGGTGCGTTTGATACGCCTAAAAAATCTTGATTTAATAAAGCATTTATTAGGCTACTTTTTCCTGCGTTAAATATCCCACTAAAAGCTATTTTATAATCTTTGCTAATTAATTGAGTATAAAACTCATCAAGCTTATCTTTAAGCTCATTGCTTAGAATTTGTTGTAAATTTTTATAAATATTTTCAAGTTTATCTTGGCTTTTTTTAAAATTATTATTAAATTCTTTTGATGAATTTATTTTTGTATTTTGAAGATAAGTGAAGATATTTTCTTTTATTTTTAATAATTTTAATTTTTCAAGATAAAAGATTATTTCAAGTGGATTTAAGAGATTATTGTGAATAGAATTTAAAACAGCAATTTGCTTCATTTTAAGCTCAAAAAAACTATCAGTATTTAGGTATTGTTTGTATGTTTTTAGATTTAATAATTCTTTATAATTTAATTCATTAGCACATAAAATTAATGCGGCAAGTTCGGGATTAAAAATATTTTCTTCATAGTTAAAATCAAGATTTCCTAATTCATCATTCCATAAATTTTTTAATAATTCTTGCAATTTAATTCCTTTTTGAAAAGATTTAAAAATCTTAGCTATTAAGACTTAAAGAAGTGTTACAAATAGTAATTAGGAGAAAAATTATCTAGTTTTTGTGTAAAAACTACTCAAATACCTATAAATATTTTAATTATATTTATCAATTAATTATATTTTTATTATATTTTTTGTGTTAGTATCTCGCCGAATTTTTAATAAAAAAAGGAAAAAAATGAGTTTTAAAAATAAAATTTATTTAACATTAATTGTGTTATTAGTCGTTGGATACTCGGCTCTAACCTACATTAGTTATAGCACTAGTAGCAAAACTATATCTGCTAATATTGAACGCTATTTAGATGATATTGTAGATAAGAATTTAAATTACATTCAAAATTTCATTAGCATAACAGAGCAAAGCATTAAAGAGACTGCTAAAACTTTATCTAAGTTTGATTCAAATTCTAAAGAAGCTTTTGTGCCTTACTTAGAAAATGAAACTAGGGTTTTAAATTCTCCTATGGTATTTTTAGCGTTTGAAGATGGCTCTATGTATGATGGCACAGGCTGGAAAGCACCTTTTGATGCAACTCAAAGAGGTTGGTATAAACAAGCAAAGCAATTAAATAAAACTTTTGTAACCGATGTTTATGAAGACGCTCAAACTAAAAAATTAGTTATGTCAGTAGTTTCTCCAACTTATGATACAAATTCTAATTTTAAAGGTGCTTTAGGTGCTGATGTTACCTTAGATAAAGTTTCTGATTTTTCTAAAAATGCTGGAATTGAAGGTGGAGCTTTATATGTTTTAGATAATTATGGAATGATTATTGGTTATCCTGATCAACAATTAATAGGTAAAAAATTAGTAGAAGTATTTCCTAATTTAAAACCAATGCTTGATGAAATGTATTCAAAAAATAGTGGAAAATTAGAATTTGAATTAAATGGAGTAAAGCAAATTATGGATTTTAGCACTATTCCTGAAACTGGCTGGAAAGTTGCTGCTGCGATAAATAAAGAAATAGCATTTAAAGATGTTAGCAATCAGTTTAAAACGCTAATAATCGCAAGTGTTTTAGCTATTGTGGTTACTATTGGTATTGTTATATTGGTTTTAGTTTATTTGTTTAGACCATTTGATAGACTAGGCTTAATGATGAAAGACTTAGCAGTAGGGGAAGGTGATTTAACAAAAAGAGTTGCGATTAATGGAAATGATGAAATAGCTCAAATAGGAAAGCATGTAAATACTTTTATACAAAAAATCCAAACTTTAATAGCTAATTCAAAATCAACTTCAACAGAAAATGCAAGTGTAGCTCAAGAATTAAGCTCAACTTCACTAGCAGTAGGTAAGCAAGTAGAAGAAGAAACTACAATAATAGGTTGTGCTACTAAGGCAGGAGAAGCTATATTAAAAGATATAGATGTTACCGTTGAACACGCCGAAGAGAGTTCAAAACAACTTGAAACAGCTAGTGATAATTTAGATATTATTAAAAATCAAATATTAAAACTTGTTTCAGTATTAGAAAATCAATCTTTACAAACTACTGAATTATCAAATAAATTAAATCAAACTAGCCAACACACAGAAGAAGTTAAAAATATCTTAAATGTTATAAACGATATAGCAGACCAAACTAATTTATTAGCATTAAATGCAGCTATTGAAGCAGCTCGTGCGGGTGAGCATGGTCGTGGATTTGCTGTGGTTGCTGATGAGGTTAGAAAATTAGCTGAAAGAACGCAAAAAAGCCTTGCAGAAATAAATACAACAATAGGTGTTGTAGTTCAATCAGTAAATGATGCGTGTGGAGAAATGGAAAAGAACGCTCAAGATATTTCAAATATTTCAAAATCTAGTGTTCAATTAGAAGAAGTGGTTAATGAAAACTCTTTAATCGTTCAAACAAGCATTAGTGCTAATAAAAATAGCGTAAATGAATATAAAGATATAGCTAAGACTATTCGTAGTGTTATAACTCAAATTGAGCAAATTAACAAAATCGCTAATTCAAATGCTAGAAGCGTAGAAGAAGTAGCAGGAGCAAGTGAGCATTTATCTAAGATGACTATTAAACTTGATGAAGAATTAGGTAAATTTAAAATCTAATTTAAACCAGCTAAATGCTGGTTTAATCTTTTAGTGGAATTTAAATCTAAGATTATTTGTAAAAGTTTTTTAATATTGTTAGTTTGATAGGATTTCTTTTAATTTTCTGAAATCTTTTAATTCATTTTCTAGTTTATAAACTTTTTTTAGCAAATTCATAGCAGCTATGGTTCTTGTGCTTATTCTATTTGTAGCAATTGCAATTCTTAAACTCCCTTCACTCATTCCAATTTTTTCTGCTAATTCTTTGTAGGTTAGATTGTTTTCTTTACAAAATGTTTTTATTTCTTCTACTTTCATATCATATCCTTAATACAAATATATTTTTTATATAATATCATTTAAATGATTAAGCAAAATATATATTTTTTAAATTTTTGTATTTTTTATGATGATAAAAGTAATGAATATATTTTAAGTGTAAGCATAGTTAAGCTTTTTATTAAATGAAGCAAGCAAGAGATAGGAATGAAAAATAATAATTTACAAATTATATTTATAAGAATATATAAAGAATTATTAAAAGCTATTAAAGAAACAAATAAAGCTAAAAAATTAGTTTTAAAATGAGATAAATAATAGGAATTTGAAATTCCTATTATTTTTTACAATCCCAAACGCTCATAAATCTTATCAATATTTTTAAGATGATAATCAACTAAAAAAGCATTTTCAATCTCTTCGGTGCTTAAGATTTCGCAAATTTCTTTGCTATTTTTTAATAATTCTTTAAACTGAAGCTTTTCGCTCCAAGCCTTTTTAGTCAGTCCTTGCACTAAATCATATGCCATCTCACGACTTAAACCCTTTTGAATAAGGGCTAAAAGCACTTGTTGAGAGAAGATTAATCCATAAGATTTATCTAAATTACTTTTCATATTTTCAGGATAAATCATTAGATTTTTTACAATAGAACTAAATCTTTTTAGCATATAATCAAGCAAAATCGTTACATCAGGAAGCATAATTCGCTCTGCACTAGAATGGCTAATATCACGCTCGTGCCATAGATTTATGTTTTCATAAGCAGTTATTAAATACCCCCTAATCACACGGCTAAGACCACAAATATTCTCACTTCCTATTGGATTTTTCTTATGTGGCATTGCAGAGCTGCCTTTTTGATTTTCACTAAAATATTCAAGCATTTCTACGCATTCAGTTTTTGCAAGGTGTCTTATCTCTGTAGCAAATCGCTCAAGTGCACTTGCAATCAACGCACACACGCTTATGTAATTTGCGTGCAAATCTCTAGGTAAAACTTGAGTGCTGATATTTGCTACATTTAATCCAAGCTCTTTACAAATATCAAGCTCTACTTCTAGTGGAACATTTGCATAAGTGCCTACCGCACCACTAATTTTTCCCACTCTAATCTCTTCGCTAGCGTTTATAAAACGCTCATAATTTCTTTTGATTTCTTCGTAAAAATAAGCAAACTTTAGCCCAGTGGTAGTAAGCTCTGCATGAACTCCGTGGGTTCTTCCTATTTGTGGAGTATATTTATAAAGATTTGCTTTTTCTTTTAAAATATCTAAAAGATTTTCTAAATTAGCTTTTATTATTTCATTTGCTTTTTTTAGCTGAATTGCTTGTGCAGTATCTACTACATCAGTGCTTGTTAGTCCATAATGAACCCATTTTCTCTCATCGCCTAAATTAAGTGATAATGCTCTTGTAAAGGCTATTACATCGTGTTTGGTTTGCTCTTCTATTTCTTTTATTTTTGCTATATCAAACTTAGCATTTTTATATAGTTTTTCTAAATCTTCATTAGGAATTACACCTATTTTATTAAACGCCTTGCAAGTTGCAAGCTCAACTTCTAGCCAAGCATTAAATTTAGCTTCTTCACTCCAAATACTTGACATTTCAGGGTTTGAATATCTTGCAATCATTTTTTACCTCCAAATAATCCTTTAAGAAGATTTTCAGCAGGTTTTAATGTTTCATTTATTTTTTCACCATTATTTTTGCCTGTTATTTTATCTAATACTTTTACAGCATTTTCTATAGTATTTTTTGCATCAGGAATGAATTTAACATCATCATTTACACCTGAAAATGTTCCTTTAATTTCATTATTATTAAATGCTACAAGAGCAGGTGCATTGATACTTTTTGTAAGAGTATTATATGTTCCATTATTTACTTCAATTTTTGCAATTGTTGCACTAATTTTTGCATTATAATCAATTAGATTTTTATTAATATTTACTAATACATCGCCTTTATCAAAAATAACTTGGGTAATATCAGTATTTAAAATCGTATTAATTAATTTTATAGTTTTGTGATATTTTAAATGTCCTTTTCCAAGATTTGCAACTAATTTTCCATTAGCATTTTTTAAATCATAATCTAAATTCCCATTGATATTTGCCTTATAAATATCAATTAAATCAAAAGATTTTGCAAGATTATCTAAAGCTACGCTAGTTAAATTAGCGTTAAATTTATCCCCATTTAGCTTAGCAGCTAATGAACCACCAAAGAATTCTTTTGAGTTTAAAGTAAGATTTAATATCTTATCAAAAGTTAAATTCCCATCAACTTTTACATTTCCGCTCATATTTTTATTAAGTAAAGCATTAAAATTAGCTAGATTTGCACTCGCATCATAATTTGCGTTTGCTACGCCTTTTTTGTAATTACCATTTGCATTAAAACTATCTACTAAATCAGTATTTAATTTAGCGTCAAAACTGATATTATCAGCACCATTTAGCTTAACATCAGCGTTTGCTAATACTTTTGAATTAATCTCTAAATCATATTCTTTTTTGAAATAACTTGGGATTGTTTTTCCGTTTATATTAAGATTTGCCGAGCCTATTAGGTTTTTTAAATCGCTTAATTTTGCGTTTATATTAATATTTGCATCTAACATTTTATCTTGATTTAGCAAGCCTAATAAAGCTAGAGATTTTAGACCTTCAATATTAGCTACTAAATCATTTCTACCCATTTTTATATCTGATTTTGCACCTAATAATAAACCATTTACATTCGCATTTTCTAAACCATTTTTATCTAAATTAGCACTAGCTTTAAGATTTATTATTTCATCGCCACTAAGTTTTAAAAGTCCTGCGTTAGCTCTTAAATCAGTATTAATTGCAGTTTTGCTATTAGATAAATCGTGAGTGATTTTTAAATCTTTTGCATTTATATTTTTACCACTAACTATAGAATTTATATTTGCTAATTTATTTTTAAAATCAATTTGCGAAGTGATTTTCAAATCAGAATTTAAATTAGGATTTATGAAAGCTAATTCAGTAAGGCTTGTAACTAATTGCCCTTGAACTTCTAATTTATTAAGATTTATAGGTTTAAAATCACTTGTAATATTTAAAATATTTGATTTTACATTGATATTTGGAGTAATTTCATTAGTTTTATAAGTATTTTTAGAATCAATTATAACCTTACCAAATCTTGAAATGTCAATTCCAAATTCTTTTGTGATACTTGGTTTTAGCTTAAGTTCTGAATAAATATTAATTAAAGCTTTTGCATCAAGTTTGTCTTTATCAAATTCATCAACATTTGCATTTAGGTTGATAAATCCACTTGCATAATCAACATTTGCGATTTTGCTTAATTTTTCTATATCTAAATTATTAGCATTAAGATTTAGTTTAGTTGGAAAATAATCTTTTATATTTGCATCAAGTGTAAGTGGGCTAGTAAAAATAACACCTTTTCCATCTATGTTAAAATTATTAAAACTACCATTTATATTGCCTTTAATGTTTAAAGGGTCGGTGATTTTTAGGGTTTCTAGGTTTTTTCCATTTAATTCATAATTTATATTAAGATTGCGAGATAATAGTGAAAAATCCCCATTAACTGCTGCTTCAAGCATTCCATTAACTAAAACTTTTAAATTAATAGTTGAAAATCTCAATTCAAATTCTTCAATTTTAACTGCTATGTTTGAATTTTCATTGATTTTTTTCTCTGCTATATTTTTTACGAAATTATTTCCAAAACTTGTAAATAACACACAATAAGCCCCTATAACAATTATTAAAATCAAAGCAAGGAGCGAATAAATAACTTTTTTCATAATACAACCTTTCGTTTTCTTCATAAATAAACTTGAGCTATTTTCACTAAAGTTTCTTTAGTTATTTTTTATCATTTAGTGATTTGATTAACTTATTTTAATTATAATTTAGCACTCAAAGAATTAGAGTGATAAACCACAAGAAAGGAAGAAAAAATGAATTTTACTCCACTAAATAAGCGTGTATTAATCAAATGCGCAAATGAAACAAAAACAACAGCTTCAGGGATTATTATACCTGACAATGCTAAAGAAAAACCACAACAAGGCGAAGTTGTAGCAGTTGCTAAAGAAATTAGCGATATTAAAATTGGCGATAAAGTAGTATTTGGTAAATACGCAGGTAGCGAATTAAAAATTGATAATGAAACATATTTAATTTTAAGTTTTGAAGATATTTTAGGAATTTTATAAGGAGATTTAAATGGCAAAAGAAATTTTTTATTCAGATGAAGCTAGAAATAAATTATATGAAGGCGTTAAAAAATTAAGCGACGCTGTAAAAGTTACTATGGGGCCTCGTGGCAGAAACGTATTAATTCAAAAAAGTTTTGGTGCTCCAACTATTACAAAAGATGGTGTTAGCGTTGCAAAAGAAGTTGAATTAAAAGATACTTTAGAAAATATGGGTGCTAGTTTAGTAAGAGAAGTTGCAAGTAAAACTGCTGATCAAGCAGGAGATGGAACTACAACTGCAACCGTTTTAGCTCATGCAATTTTTAAAGAAGGTTTAAGAAATATTACAGCTGGTGCAAATCCAATTGAAGTTAAGCGTGGTATGGATAAAGCTTGCGAAGCAATTATAGCTGAACTAAAAGCTTTAGCAAAACCAGTTGCAGGAAATAGAAAGCAAATCGCACAAGTTGCTACAATTTCAGCAAATAGTGATGAAAAAATCGGACAATTAATTGCAGATGCTATGGAAAAAGTAGGCAAAGATGGCGTTATCACAGTTGAAGAAGCAAAATCAATCAATGATGAATTAAGCGTTGTTGAAGGTATGCAATTTGATAGAGGTTATTTAAGCCCATATTTTATCACAAATGCTGATAAAATGAATTGTGAATTAAGCAATCCATTAATTTTACTTTATGATAAAAAAATCACAAATCTAAAAGACATTTTACCTGTGCTTGAAACTGCACAAAAAAATGGTCGCCCACTTTTAATCATTGCTGAAGATATTGAAGGCGAAGCATTAGCAACTTTAGTTGTAAATAAATTAAGAGGAATTTTAAATATAGCTGCAGTTAAAGCTCCTGGATTTGGTGATAGAAGAAAAGCAATGCTTGAAGATATTGCAATCTTAACAGGTGGAACGGTAATTTGCGAAGAAATGGGAAGAACACTTGAAAGTGCAAACGCAGCTGATTTAGGAAGTGCTAGTTCAATCGTAATTGATAAAGACAATACTACAATAGTAAATGGTGCAGGTAGCAAAGACGCAATTAATGCAAGAATTAATCAAATCAAAGCTCAAATTGCTGAAACTACAAGCGATTATGATAGAGAAAAATTACAAGAGCGTTTAGCAAAATTAAGTGGTGGTGTTGCTGTTATTAAAGTTGGTGCTGCAACTGAAACTGAAATGAAAGAGAAAAAAGACAGAGTTGATGACGCACTAAGTGCAACTAAAGCTGCTGTTGAAGAAGGTATAGTAATTGGTGGTGGTGCTGCACTAATTCACGCTACAAATAGAATTAATCTAAATCTTGAAGGCGATGAGTTAATCGGTGCAAATATCGTTCGCCGTGCAATCAAAGCTCCAATTCGCCAAATTGCAGAAAATGCAGGATTTGATGCAGGAGTTATCGTAAATACAATTGAAACTTGCAAAGATGAAAACAAAGGATTTGACGCTGCAAGTGGCGAATATGTAGATATGTATGAAGCAGGAATAATTGACCCTGTTAAAGTTGAGCGTGTAGCATTACAAAATGCTGTAAGCGTTGCTTCAATGCTACTTACAACAGAAGCTACAATAAGCGATATTAAAGAAGATAAACCTGAAATGCCAATGGGTGGCGGTATGGGTGGTATGGGCGGAATGCCTGGTATGATGTAATACCACTTTTAAAAGCTCCAATTTTGGAGCTTTTTATTATTTAAATTCCTAAATTATTTTATTAACTTCATTTTATAAATCTAATTTAATCATATCTTTAAAAAACTATTTATTAAAAGAAATTTTAAGCTTATATTAAGAACCCTTCCCCATATAATAAAAGTTTAATTTATTTTAGAAGAACTTTTATGAAAAAGACAATTTTAAGTATTGTTGGTGTTGGTTTAATGTTTGGTGCTTGTGCTAGTAATTCTTTAGAGCTTGATACTAAATTAAATAATAGTATTTTTATTGAACCAGTTGCTAAAAGCAAAAAAAGTATATTTGTATTTGCAAAAAATACTAGTGATTGTAATGTAAATATTGAATCAAAACTAATTGAAGGATTAAAAAATAAAGGCTATACAATATTAAATGAACCCACTAATGCTACTTTTATTGTAAGCACTAATATTGTTGAATGCTCTAAAAAAAGCGAAGAAGAATTAAAGCAAGATGCTTTAAAATCAATTAATCCAGCATTTGCTGCTTTTGCTAATAATAAAAGTTTTGCAAGTTCTATTATAAATAATATTACCGGCGAAGAATATACAATAGAATTAAAAGCTGATGTTAATATTAAGCAAAGAAGTGCAAATAAGGTAATCAATCAAAACAATAATTATGATATAAAAAATTCAAATTCATCTTTAAAATTACAAAACAATTCAAAATCTCAAAATTACGAAAGTGATTTCATTGAAAACTCAACAATAATTAATGCAAAAGCAAAACAAAGAAATATTAAGCTTGAAGAAGTATTACCTATACTTGAGAATGAAATGGCTAAGAAGATATATAATTTATTCTAATTTTTAAGGAATTTAAATCCTTTTTAAATTCCTTAATCAATCAAAACAATAATTATGATATAAAAAATTCAAATTCATCTTTAAAATTACAAAACAATTCAAAATCTCAAAATTATGAAAGTGATTTCATTGAAAACTCAACAATAATTAATGCAAAAGCAAAACAAAGAAATATTAAGCTTGAAGAAGTATTACCTATACTTGAGAATGAAATGGCTAAGAAGATATATAATTTATTCTAATTTTTAAGGAATTTAAATCCTTTTTAAATTCCTTAATTCAGGTAAAACCTTATTTTTCTTGGTTTTCATTATTTTTTTTAATAAAAATTGTTGCTATGCAAACTAGCACAGCAAATAAAGAAAAAGCTTGTTCTAACACTTGCATTTGATATCCTTTCATATTGCAGGATATCAAAAGCAAAAAGTATTCCTAATCTTGTATTTTAAAATCATTAGGGTGGTCTAGTGCGTAGCGGAATTTTTCCATATCTATTTGTTTATTCCATATAGCAACTATTAAGCAAGCAACAGAGTTACCGCATAAGTTTCCACACGCTCTCATCTCACTCATAAACTTATCAACTCCTAATAAAACGGTGATTGTTGCAACAGGGATTAAATTATCTCCTAATGAGCTAAGAGTTCCTGCTAAAACGATAAAGCCGCTTCCTGTTACTCCAACAGCACCTTTACTAGTAACCATTAATATAAGTAAAATTGTAATTTCTTGCCATAGGCTAATATCTATATTAAATGCTTGTGCTAAAAATATTACAGCCATAGCTAGATAAATATTTGTACAATCTAAGTTAAAGCTATATCCAGTAGGTAAAACTAAACCAACACAGCTTTTATCAATTCCTGCTTTTTCTAATTTTTTCATAAGTGGTAATAATGCACTCTCGCTTGAGCTTGTTGTAAATACGATTAATAATTCTTTAGCTATAAATCTAATGAATTTAAATATATTTACTTTAGCTACATAACAAATTATTCCTAAAACTCCAAATATAAATACACAACAAGCAGCAAGCATAACAAATAATAAATATCCCATATTTACAAGTGAGCTTAAGCCAAATTTTGATATTAGATAAGCCATAGCACCAAATGTAGCAAGTGGGCTAAAATACATAATTAAAGTAAGAATTTTAAATACAAATGATTGGAACACTTCTAAAGCTTTTTTGATATATTCTCTATCTTGCTCTTTTAAAGTTATTACAATAAATGCTGTAAATAATGCTATAAATAAAACTTGTAATGTTTTTCCATCTGTAAATGGGCTTACTAAATCTTGTGGAATTGCTCCTTTTAAAACTCCCCAAAAACTACTTTCACTACCTTGAGAAGCTTTTACATATTTATCAACACTTGACGCATCTAAAGCATTGATATCAAGATTCATACCAACTCCAGGTTGTAAAATTCTAGCCATAAATATACCTACGATTAGAGCAAGTGTGCTTACTACTTCAAAGTAAATTACAGCCTTAACACCAATTCCGCCGATTTTTTTAATATCTCCTAGTCCAACTATTCCTAGAATAATCATTACAAAAATGATAGGTCCAATTAAAAGCTTTAATGCTTTAATAAACATATCAATAAACACTTTAGACCAAATAGCTAGATTTTCTATTCCAAGTGCTTCTATTTTAATAGGAGGCATGGCTCCAACAACAATTCCTAGGATTAATCCTACAATAACCCAAAAAATAAGGCTTTTAAAATACCTGCTCATTTTTTTTCCTTTTTTAGATAATATTCACTCATAATAACCAAAAAAATATTTTTTTGATAATTTTTAATAATAAATTAGATAAAAAATGTTACGAATTTACACAAAGGATAAAATATGAATATAAATATCAATGCAAAAGATATAGATTTTGATAAACATTTAATAGTAGATATTAGAACTCAAGAAGAAATAGATGAATTTAGTTTAGAAGATACTTTACTTTATCCTATAGATTTTAATACAGCTGATGAAGAAACTATCAAAAAAGACTTTGATGAGATTATTAAAAATAATTCTAAAACATTAGTAATTATGTGTAGAAGCGGAGCAAGAAGTGCGTTTTTATGTGAGTTTTTAAATCAAAAAGAAAAAATCGCTCTTAATTTATCAGGTGGTATTATTGCAATGTGTCAAAATTACCCAGATAAAGTAAAAAATTAATTAAAATCATTACAATATGTAACATATTTGACTATTTATAATAATTATTATTAAAATAGTCAAATAATTAAAATTTTTAAAAAATTCTTATTTTAAATTCTTTTTATCAAAATCAAACAAAGTCCGATACGATAAATGTTTTAAATATTTTAAAATTATTATTAATTACTTTAAAGTTTCAGTTTGATTTTGGCTTAACTTAGTAGCAACTTTTCTTTAACTTTTAAAAATAAAATGAAAATATTCATTATAAAAAGGACAATCAAAATGATACTTAAAAGAAATGGATTAAAAGAAGTTTTTAAACCTTATAAGATAGAAAATGCTATCAAAAAAGCTTATGCAAGTTGTAATAAAGAAGCTTCAAATTCTTTAATATCTTTAGTTATTAAAGAGTGTGAGAATAAAGACTTAGTAAGCGTTGAAGAAATACAAGATAAAATTGAAAAAACACTATTTAATGAAAAAGAATTTGAAGTATTGAAAAGCTTTATGCTTTATAGACACACTAGAAAACTTCGTCGTGAAAAAGACCTAGAATATGGCACTTATATTAACTGCTCAAATACAATAAGCGAATATATAAACAAAAGCGATTGGAGAATTAATGCTAATTCAAACACAGGCTATTCTCACGCAGGACTTATAAATAATACTGCAGGAAAAGTCATTGCAAATTATTGGCTAGATAATGTCTATAGTGATGAAATGGGCTTAGCACATAGGAATGCTGATTTTCATATACACGATTTAGATTGTCTTAGTGGATATTGTGCGGGTTGGAGTTTAAGAGTATTATTAAATGAAGGATTTAATGGAGTAAGAAGTAGGGTTGAAAGCAAAGCCCCTAGGCATTTTAAAGAAGCTTTAGGGCAAATGGCTAATTTTTTGGGTATTTTACAAAGCGAATGGGCTGGAGCTCAAGCGTTTTCAAGTTTTGATACTTATCTTGCTCCTTATGTTTTTAAAGATAAATTAAGTGATTTAGAAATTAAAAAGGCTTTAATAAGTTTTGTTTATAACCTAAATGTCCCTGCTCGTTGGGGACAAAGTCCATTTACTAATATTACTTTAGACATAGTTTGTCCGCAAGATTTAAAAAATCAATTTCCAACCACTAATGATATTCATTTTTTTAAGGGCATAAAGGATGATGAATTAGAGCAAAAGGCAAAAATGCGTGGAAAAAACTCATTAGAAGAGCTAACTTATGGTGATTTTGAAGAAGAAATGCAAAGAATTGTTAGGATATTTTATGAAGTTTTAAGCGAAGGCGATAAAAATCATCAGCCTTTTACCTTTCCAATCCCTACTATAAATCTTACTGAAGAATTTGACTGGGACAATGAAGTAGCCGATGCGATTTTTGAAAATACAGCAAAAATGGGCTCATCATATTTTCAAAATTTCTTAGGCTCACAATATAAATTAGATGAGTTTGGCAATAAAGTAGAAGATGAAAATGCTTATAAACCAAATGCGGTTCGCTCTATGTGTTGTAGGCTTCAGCTTGATTTAAGAGAATTGTTAAAGCGTGGCGGTGGGCTTTTTGGAAGTGCTGAAATGACAGGAAGTATTGGTGTAGTTACTATCAATCTAGCTCGTTTGGGGTATTTGTATAAAGCAGATGAAAAGGGTCTTTATAAACGCTTAGATGAGCTATTAATTTTAGCCCGTGATAGTCTTGAATTAAAAAGGGCTTTCATTCAAAAAATGTATGATAGGGGGCTTTATCCTTATACTAAAAGGTATTTGCCAAGTTTTAATAATCATTTTTCAACTATAGGGATAAATGGGGCTAATGAAATGCTTAGGAATTTTAGCAATGATGCTTATGATATAAGTTCAGAAATAGGAAAAGATTTTTGCATTAAATTAGTAAATTATATTAGAGAAAAAATTAAGCAATTTCAAAAAGAAACAGGTAATTTATATAATCTTGAAGCCACTCCAGCAGAAGGGACGACCTATCGTTTTGCTAAAGAAGATAAAAAAAGATTTAAAGATATTATCCAAGCAGGAAATGGCGATGAGATTTATTATACAAATAGCACACAACTACCTGTAAATTACACTGATGATCCATTTTTTGCACTCAATATGCAAGATGATTTGCAGTGTGCTTATACGGGTGGAACTGTTCTTCATCTTTATATGAAAGAAAGATTAGAAAACAAAGAAATTTGTAAAAGATTGGTTAAAAAAATAGCGAATAATTATCGTTTGCCATATTTTACGATAACGCCTGTTTTTAGCGTATGTCCAATACATGGATATATTGCAGGAGAGCATGAGTATTGCCCTAAATGTGATGAATTATTAAAGGAGAAAGAATGAAAAATAACGACAAAAGAACAAAATGTATGGTTTATACTAGAGTAATGGGTTATCACAGACCCGTAGAAAGCTTTAATCTAGGCAAAAAAGGCGAACATAAAGAAAGGAAAATGTTTGTTATCAAATGATTTATGATATTACCCCTTTTAGTGTGATTGATTATCCTAATTATATCTCTTGCATAGTGTGGATTGCAGGTTGTAATTTAAGGTGTAAATATTGCTATAACGAGCATATTATCAATGGTTTTTCTAATGTAAGTAAGAATCAATTAAAAAGCTTTTTAGAAAGTAGGGTAGGTTTGGTTGATGGGGTTGTTTTTAGTGGTGGAGAATGCACTAATTCTTCTAATTTATTAGATTATATAAAATTAGCAAAAAGCTTAGGCTATTTAATCAAAATTGATAGCAATGGCTCAAATCCTAATGTAATTAAAAATATTTTAGAAAATGATTTAGCAAATTATTTTGCTATTGACTTTAAAGCCCCTAAAGAGAAACTAAAAGCTCTTACGGGGCTTGATTATTTTGATGAGTTTGATAAGACTTTAGATATTTTGCTAGATTTTAAAGCAGAATTTGAAATAAGAACTACTTGGCATTTTGATTTGCTTAGTGTTGATGAAGTGCTTAAGATGAATGAGTATTTAAGAAAAAAAGGTTATAAAAATAAATATTATTTGCAAAAATTCCTAGAAGTGCCAAATATTGCTAATCTAAAGCAAAGCATTAAAACGATTGATTTTGATAGACTTAATGATGATTTTGTGTTAAGGAATTTTAATTAAATAAAATTTAGGAATTAAATTCCTAAATCAAAGTGCATAGCTGCTTTCAAATAATCTTCTATACCAAGGAAGTCTTGGTTTTATATATTTAATATCATTTAAATCACTATCTTTAATCTTTTTATCATAGATTTCTTCGCTTATATCGTGTCCCATTCTTCTATATAAATTCCTAATATCAGTATCTAGCATAATTTGAGTAAGATTTAATTTAGTCTTAATGCTATTTACTAAAGGCGTATATTTTGAATTTTTATAAGTAGATAAGAAAATATCAGCATCTTTAATTGAGTCTAAAAGCAAATATTGATTTCTATTAGGCAATGAAAAAGCATAAAAATTATTTCTAATTTTAAGATAATTTAGCCATTCGTAATTTTGGCTATTACCATATAATTTTATGTATTCATCTATGTAATAATTTGCTAACAAATACTCGTGCTCATTTGCGTGTGCTTGTGATAAAATTAACATAGCACTTGCTAAAAGTGGGCTATTTATATGCTCACTATATAAAGATATATAATCACTATCTGCTTTTTCTAAATCATTCTTTTTTACGCTTTCAATGATTTTTTCTAACCAAGCACTATCGCTTAAATTATAATCATCAAACATATCTTTTTTATTGCTAGCACAAGCGCTAAAAAATATCGTTAAAATTAGTAAAAAAATATTAAGTTTTTTCATTTATTTTCCTTTAAAAAGGCGATTATAAGTTCTAATGTTAAATATTTATTATATACTTAGGATATTTTTTTAAAGGAGAAATAATGATATTTGAAGTTAAGTTTCCTATATTAGGTTTTGAAGATACTACAAAAGTAGAGTTAGAAAAAATGTATGATTGTTTCGCAAGATTAAAGAGTGTTGATGGTAGAGGTTTTACATTTACTATGTTAAATCCTTATGCTATTTGTAAAGAATACGAATTTGATATGCCACTTTCTTACAAAGCTTTACTTGAAGTTACAGCTAGTTCAAATATTGAAATTTATAATATTTTGATTTTAAATAAAAGTGTTGAAGAATCTACTATAAATATGTTAGCTCCGGTGATTTTAAACCACGATAATAACACTATGGCACAAATTATTTTAGACCCAACTCAATATCCATTCTATCATCCAACAGAAAAGATTAAAAATTTCTTACAACAAAATATGAATGAACTAAAGCAATGAATGAAAATATTTATATCCTTGGCAATGGCAAAATGGCGAAAGCTATTGCTAAAGGATTAGAGAATTCAAATTTTAATGTGGTTTTTGTAGTAAGAAATAAATTAAATGTAGGTATTAAAAATTGTATTTCTTATGAAGAATTTGATATTGCTAATAAGATTTGTATTTTATGCTTTAAGCCATATAATTTAGATGAAGTTAGTAAAAAATTTTTAGGTAAAACTGCAAAAATTATCATTAGTCCTTTAGCAGGAATTAGTATTGATAGTTTAAAAGTAATTTCAGCTGAATATTATTTAAAAATTATGCCAAATATTGCTGCTGAATACAATAAATCTTGCACTACTTATGTAGGAGATAAAACTCATAAATATTTTGATTTAGCTTTAAATATTATTAAAGGTTTTGGGGTGGCAATAGAATGTGAGAATGAAAATGAGCTTAATTTAGCTATGGCTATTAATGGTTGTGCCCCTGCGTTTTTAGCATTAGTTGCTGAAGCTTTAGCTAATGGTGGAGTTAGCATAGGGCTTAAAAACGATAAAGCTTATGAGTTGGTAAAATCATTATTTGCCAGTTTTGAGAGTTTAATTGCTAATAATCATCCAGCATTAATTAAAGAAGGCGTATGTTCTCCTGCTGGAGTTAGTATAAAAGGTGTTAATGTTTTAGAAGATGAAGCTGTTAGAAGTGCTTTTATAAAAGCTATAAAAGCTAGTGCAAGTAAAAATTAATTTACACACCTAAAAAAGGTGTGTAAAGTTTATTCAATATCAGGTGATTTTGTAATTCTATTTCTTATATCTCTTCTTACTATTTCCATTCCCCATAGCCATACAATATGTCCAAATATTTCTGATAAATGTTCATCAAATGGAATTTGTGATAAAGGAGGAACTTGTGCTATTAAAGGCATTACAATTACATGCGCGAATAAATATACGAAGAATCCAAATACAGCACCTTGCCACATTTTAATACGAGGCCAAATTTCTGCAATCATACAATACATAACACCAAATACGATTGAAAATCCAACATGAACAATGAAAATTGATAAAGGCATATCCATACCTGAAAACATATAAGTAAAATCAGTAGGCATACCAATTTGTTCTAAAAATATTTTAGGTGGAGTGGTTCTTTCTAATGCATCAAGAGGCCAAACAAAATTAGGATTTCTTGGTGGAAATGGCACTTCCCAGCCCCATTTAACAATAGCACCGAATATTCCAGCTAGAATTCCAATCCAAAAAGATAAAGTCAAACGCCTATCGCTAGGTTTTGTAAAAGTCATAAAATCTCCTTAAAAATAAATTAAAACTGAATTATACTAACTAATATTAATAATTAAATAAAATATATTATCTTTTAATAATATTTATTAATTAATTACCTAAATTATTAATTTTATTAAAATAAATTAATATAGTTTTTCATACTATTAATTTAAACAAATATATATTTTTTATATATTATTTTATAAAATTTTAAAAGTATTATTTTAAATTATTTATAAATAATATATAGATGATTATTTTAAGTATATGTTATAAATTAGAAAAGTATAGCGATAGTATTATAAAATAATGATAGGGTTTGTAGTATTTAATTTATAATATATGTTTTTTATTGGTAATAAAAGCTTTTTTTATTTCAAGTATTGCAACTGCTCTTATATTTATTTAAACTTATGGTATAAAGCTTTAATCTATATGCTAATAATTACAATATTATTTTCTCTATCTTGTTTACATTTAATAATCATAGTATTATCCGTGAATATTTAAGATTGTTGATAATCGCAAGTTTAGTTAATTGGAAATGATATATTTAAACATTTTAGAATTAAAATACATAAATTATACTGCATTAGCATTTGCAATTTTAGTATACAAATCAATATATTAGGCTTAAAATCGATTAAATATATTAGAATTAATATTTTAAAATATTAAGAGTATTTTTTAATAATAATTAATAAAGAGAATGCAAAATCACTTATACATTTAGTTAAATTATTAGATTGGTTATAGTTTGTTCTTACATATATACAATAGAAACGCTTTCTTTGTGCCTTTTAGGTTTTATGCTTTATCACTCGCTATTTATTTATGATTGTTTCTTAGTAATTTTTTAAATATTTTAAGTCTTATTATATGTTTTTATAAGTAAAGATAAAAATATATAATAATTATAAAAAATACTTTAGAAGCTTAAATATATTTTCAAATAAATATTAAGTGGTGTCCCCAACAGGATTTGAACCTGTGGCCTTAGAATTAGGAATTCTACGCTCTATCCAGCTGAGCTATGAGGACTAAAAGATTTGATTATTATTTTTTTGAAGAACTAGGGATTAAAATCCCTAGTTTAGATATTACATATTTCTTTTTTTGATGATTTCTTCAGAAACATTTCTTGGAACTTCACTATAGTGGTCAAATTCCATTGAATATGTAGCACGACCTTGTGTTTGGCTTCTTAAGTCAGTTGAATATCCAAACATTTCAGCAAGTGGGCAGAATGCTGCGATGATTTTATTTCCACCACGCTCATCCATACTATTTACTTGACCACGGCGTTTATTTAAATCTCCAATTACATCACCCATATAATCTTCAGGTGTTTCAACTTCAACTTTCATAATAGGTTCAAGTATTACAGCACCAGCTTTTCTAGCACCTTCTTTAAAGCCCATTGAAGCAGCTAATTTAAATGCCATTTCGCTTGAGTCAACTTCGTGATAACTTCCATCAAATAGTGTAACTTTTACGTCTTCTACAGGATATCCAGCTAAAACACCATTTTGTAATGCTTCTTGAATACCTTTATCAACTGCAGGAATATATTCTTTTGGAACAACCCCACCTTTAATATCATTAACGAATTCGTATCCTTTACCTGGCTCAAGTGGTTCAAGGCGTAAGAATACATGTCCATATTGACCACGACCACCAGATTGTTTTGCATATTTGTATTCTTGCTCAACACTTTGGCGGATTGTTTCACGATAAGCAACTTGTGGCTTACCTACTTCAGCATCAACTTTAAATTCTCTAAGCATTCTATCTACGATAATTTCAAGGTGTAATTCACCCATACCTGAAATAATAGTTTGTCCGCTTTCTTCATCAGTTGAAACTCTAAAGCTTGGGTCTTCTTGTGCAAGTTTATTAAGTGCGATACCCATTTTTTCTTGGTCAGCTTTAGTTTTTGGCTCAACTGCAACACTAATAACAGGATCAGGGAAATCCATTTTTTCTAAAATTACTTTATCTTTTTCACTTGCTAAAGTATCACCTGTTAATGTATCTTTTAGACCTACGATAGCACCAATTTCTCCAGCATAAAGTTCTTTAATTTCCTCACGCTTGTTTGAGTGCATTTTTAATAAACGACCAATTCTTTCTTTTTTATCTTTTGTTGCATTGTAAGCATAACTACCACTTTCAAGTTTTCCACGATAAACACGAACGAAAGTAAGTTGTCCAACGAATGGGTCAGTCATAATTTTGAATGCTAATCCTGCAAATTCGCCATCATCAGTTGATTTAACACTTGTTTCTGTGCCGTCTTCATATTGACCACGAATATCTGCAACTTCATCAGGAGCTGGTAAGTATTTTACAACAGCATCTAGTAGTGGTTGAACACCTTTATTTTTGAATGCAGTTCCACAGCACATAGGAATAATTGATAAGTCAAGGCAACCTTTTTTGATACCTTTGTAGATTTCATCGTTTGTTAATTCTTCTCCACCTAGGTATTTATCCATTAGTTCTTCACTAGTTTCAGCAACTGCTTCTACTAATTTTGTTCTATATTCTTCAGCTTTTTCTTTTAAGTCAGCTGGAATTTCAATTTCTGTATAATCTGTTGGTTTTTTATCATCATCCCAAACATAAGCAACCATTTTTACTAAATCAACTACACCACGGAATGTGTCTTCAGCACCAATTGGAATTTGAATTGGAACTGGATTAGCTTTTAAACGATTTTTAATTTGTGCTTCAACATTATAAAAATTTGCTCCAACTCTATCCATTTTATTTACGAATACTATTCTTGGAACATGATATTTATTTGCTTGTCTCCATACGGTTTCACTTTGTGGTTGAACTCCACCAACAGAGCAAAATACTGATACAGCACCATCTAAAACCCTCATTGAACGCTCAACTTCAATAGTAAAGTCAACGTGGCCTGGGGTGTCAATTAGGTTGATTTGGTGGTCTTTCCAAAAGCAAGTTGTAGCAGCTGAAGTAATTGTAATACCACGCTCTTTTTCTTGCTCCATCCAGTCCATTGTAGCTGTACCTTCGTGAGTTTCACCAATTTTATGACTCATACCAGTAAAGAATAAAATTCTTTCTGATGTTGTAGTTTTACCTGCGTCAATGTGCGCAGCAATACCAATATTTCTAACACGAGATAAAGGAGTTTGTCTTGCCATTTTAACTCCTTTTTACCATCTATAATGTGCAAATGCTTTGTTCGCTTCTGCCATTTTGTAAGTATCTTCTTTTTTCTTGAATGCTGCACCTTTGCTATTTGCTGCATCCATTAACTCACCTGCTAATTTTTCAATCATTGTTCTTTCGCTTCTTTTTCTAGCGTTTAGAATAATCCAGCGAATTGCTAGTGCTTGTTGGCGAACAGGGCGAACTTCAACAGGAACTTGATAAGTTGCACCACCAACACGGCGTGCTTTAATTTCTAAAACAGGTTTTACATTTTCAATAGCATCATTAAATATATCTATACCTTTAATTTCGCTATTTTTAGACGATATTAAATCAATCGCACCATATAAAATTTCAGTAGCAACAGATTTTTTACCATCATACATTAATGAATTAATAAATTTTGTAATTACTTTACTACCATAAATAGGATCAGCTAGAACTTCTCTAACTTGTGCTCTTCTTCTTCTCATTTTTTCCTCTTCAACTTTAAATTATAATTTACTCAAATTATGCCGCATATCTAAGCTGCAAATCTGTGAAACTCGTTTTTATTTTTTGCCTTTTGTAGGAGCTGCTGCTTGACCTGGCTTTGGTCTTTTTGTTCCATATTTTGATCTTGAAACTGTTCTCTTTGCAACACCTGCAGTATCTAAAGCACCACGAACGATGTGATACTTAACACCTGGTAAGTCTTTAACCCTTCCGCCACGCACTAAAACGATGCTGTGTTCTTGTAGGTTGTGTCCTTCACCACCAATATAACTAATAACTTCAAATCCTGTTGTTAATCTAACTTTTGCAACTTTTCTTAACGCTGAGTTAGGTTTTTTAGGAGTTGTAGTATAAACTCTTGTACAAACGCCACGTCTTTGTGGGCAATCTTTTAACGCTGGTGATTTTGATTTAACAATCACTTTTTTGCGTTCTTTTCTAACCAATTGATTTATGGTAGGCACGTTTCATCCTTTCAAAAAATTTATTAAAAAGTCGTGATTATATAATATTTTTCTTAAAAAAGTTTTAATACTTTTAACCTTAATTGAGAACAAGAAATAATTAAGTTTTTTTCACTATCATTTACGAATTATTTTTTAGTAAATCCAAAAAAATTTTGAAAGGAATTAAAATGTCTAGTTCAGATGTGGATATTCAGTATTTCGGCATTTTAGCAATGTTAGTTATTGCTACAGGCTTATTTTTTGGACTAGTTTTTTTAGCAAAAACAATAGGAAATTCTTTAGCTAGAAAAAATAGAAAAAAATTAGGCTTAGGACCTTATGAGTGCGGACCTTTACCGCAAAAACAAGCAGTTAAAATAAATTCACAATTTTTTATTTTTGCTTTAATTTTTATATTATTTGATATAGAAGTTGTTTTTATGTATCCTTGGGCTTTAATGTATAAGCAATTAGGACTTTTTGCATTGATTGAAATGGTTTGTTTTTTTGTTTTACTTTTAGTTGGTTTTATCTATGCGTATAAAAAAGGAGCGTTACAATGGCAGAGCATCAATTAAACACAAATGGAATGCCAATAGC
The DNA here is from genome assembly GCF_020138145.1 of Campylobacter sp. RM9334. NCBI lineage: Bacteria > Pseudomonadati > Campylobacterota > Epsilonproteobacteria > Campylobacterales > Campylobacteraceae > Campylobacter > Campylobacter sp. RM9334. The sequence continues at coordinate 48,749 of NZ_JACGAX010000008.1, read as the reverse complement.
TTTAACTTCGGTAGATAAGTTAGTTGGTTGGGGTCAAAGTAACTCTTTATGGGCATTTTCTTATGGTCTTGCTTGTTGTGCTATTGAGATGATGGCTGGTGGTGGTTCAAGGTATGATTTTGATAGATTTGGAACTATTTTTAGAGCAAGTCCAAGACATAGCGATGTAATGCTTGTAGCTGGAACTCTTAGTAAAAAACATGCAGAATTTACAAGAAGATTATACGATATGATGCCTGATCCAAAGTGGGTTATATCTGTTGGTAGTTGTGCAAACACTGGTGGTATGTTTAATACTTATTCAACGGTTCAAGGTGTTGATAGGATAGTTCCTGTTGATATTTATGTTCCTGGTTGTGCTCCACGTCCTGAAAGTTTTCAGTTTGCTTTAATGATACTTCAAAAGAAAATTAGAAAAGAAAAAATATCTAAAAAAATAGCAGCAAAAAGGTTGGTGTAATGAGAGAATATAAAGACAAGATTAATGCGCAAAAGCAAGACTACTACAAAGATAGATTTTATCACGCACCACAAACTACTAAAATTGATATAAAAGGTAGTGAATTTGAATATTTATTTGATGAGTTTAATAATAATTTTTCTATTTTAAATTCTTTTATTGAGCTTGATATTGCAGTTTTTATAATCAATAAAGAAGATAATTTAAAGGCTTTAAGAAAGGCTAAAGATTTAGGTTTTACAACTTTTACTGAATTGATTTGTTCTGATTATTTAGCTAAAGATAATTCTTATGAAGTTCAATATCTTTTATTAAATATGAATAAAAAGCAAAGGCTTAGAATAGTTACAACCTGTAAAGCAGATGAAACTATTGAAAGTGGAGTTTGTGTATTTAAGGGTTTAAATTGGTCTGAAAGAGAAGCTTATGATATGTTGGGTGTAAATTTTATTAATCACCCTAACTTAAAAAGACTATTAATGCCTGATGATTGGTTTGATTATCCACTTAAAAAATCTTATCCTTTAGAAGGAGATGAATTTGCCAAATGGTATGAAATAGATAGAATTTTTGGTAAGGAATATCGTGAAGTTGTAGGGCCTGAAAATCGTGATTCAGGAAGAGTTGATTGTAATGATACAAATAATTTTTCTAGAATTTATCACGAAGTTCCAAAAGGAGCTGAGCCTATTAGTATTGCTTATAAACAAGAATATCAAGAAGATGAAGGCGTAATGTTTGTTAAGAAAGTTAAGCGTGCTGATTCAAAATTCATAGAAGGAAGAAGATAATGCAAATACCATCAAAGTTAAAACCTTATTATGAAAATGTAGCCTTTAGTAAAGAAGATGGCAGAATGATTATAAATCTTGGTCCTCAGCACCCAAGCTCACACGGAAACTTAAGATTAGTGTTAGAGCTTGATGGGGAAAAAGTAGTTAAATGCACTCCAATGATTGGTTATATGCATCGTGGTATGGAAAAAATGGCTGAAAATATGATTTATCAAGAATTTATTCCAACTACTGATAGAATGGATTATGTAGCAGCAAGTGCAAATAACTATGCTTATGTAGCAGCTGTTGAGAAGCTTTGTGGTTTAGAAATTCCTAGAAGAGCTCAAATCATTAGAATGATGTTATTAGAATTAAATAGACTTGCTAGTCATTTATTATGGCTTGCAACTCACGCACTTGATATTGGAGCAATGACTGTATTTTTATATTGCTTTAGAGAGCGTGAATATGTTATGGATTTAATAGAAAAATATTGTGGTGCAAGACTTACACATTCATCTATGAGAATAGGTGGTGCAATGCTTGATTTACCAGCTAATTTTACTCAAGAATTATTAGCATTTTGTGATAAATTCTTAAACGATGTAAAAGATTATGAAACCTTACTTGATGATAATAGAATTTGGCGTCTTAGAACAGAAGGCGTTGGGGTTGTTACAAAAGAACAAGCATTAAGCTGGGGTTGTAGTGGCGTAATGCTTCGTGGAAGTGGAATTGAATGGGATATTAGAAAAGAAGAGCCATATTTACTTTATAATGAAGTTCAATTTGGTGTTCCCGTTGCAAACCAAGGAGATACTTACGCAAGATATAAATGCTATATGCAAGAGTTTCGTGAGAGTGTAAAAATACTTAGACAATTAGTGCCTATGTATAGAGAGAGTTCTCCTGAATTAATTTGCAACAATAAAGAATTTGTAAGTGCAAGTAAAGAACAAATTATGACCCAAAATTATTCTTTAATGCAGCATTTCGTATTAGTTACTCAAGGTCTTCGCCCACCTGTTGGAGATGTATATGTGCCAACAGAAAGTCCTAAAGGAGAGCTTGGATATTTTATTAAAAGTGATGGTTCAACTAGACCTTATCGTCTTAAAGCTAGAACTCCTAGTTTTTGGCATTGTTCGTTTTATGAAGAGCTTTTGGTTGGAACTTATGTGGCTGATGTTGTGGCTATTATGGGTTCAACAAATATTGTTTTAGGGGAGATTGATAGATGAGAAGAATTGACCTTAGAAAAAGTAAAGATTTATTTGCTGATTTAAAAACTCATATTGATAATGCTAAAGCTAATGAAGTTTTGGTTGTTTTATTTGAAATCGGAGATTTTTCTAATATTGATAAATCTTATGAATTTGTAGCTAATAATAATTGTAAGATGATGAACTCACTTAAGTTTAATCAAAGTGATTGGACTATAGTTATTAAAAAGGAAGCAAAATGAAAATATTAAGCTTCTTAAATTATGCAAGTAAAGAAGTCTTAAGTCATTTTAGCCAAGATGAAATAGTAAATATCGGTAGTTTTTACGATGAGAGATTAAAACAAAAATTTTATAAATGCGAACTAGGAACCGAAAGCTATGTTTTAGCATTGTTTTGCACTATGCTTAATTTAAGCGAATTTGATATAGGCGAACTTAGTGCTGAGAGTTGTTTTGGAGAAGAAGAAGCTAGTGAGATTTTAGAATTTTTAAAGAGTGCTGATTTAATTTTATTAGATAGTAATTTGCTTTATCATAAAGACAAAAATATATATTATTTTGCAAGTAAATTGGCTAAACATTTTGATTTAAAACTTATGTTTGATTATGAATTAAAAGATGTTGAGTTGGTTGAATTAGATGATAATAATGGGCTTATTTTATATGAATGTTTAGATAATGATGATTTTATAGTAAGTCCAGCTTTTGCAAATCTTGCAAAAATTAAAGAATTTGATTTAGTAGAAATTAAAACAAAAACTAAAACATTAAAAAAGAAAGTAAAAATTGATAATAGTTTAAAAGGATTATTTGCATTAAGTAAAAAAGATAATGCTTATGCGTTTAGTCCTTGTGTGGTTAAAGGAGTAAGCAATGAAAATTAACATTAATGGTAAAGAATGCTTAGCTAATGATGGCGATTATGTTTTACAAGTTGCTCGTGCTAATGATATTTTCATACCTGCAATTTGCTATTTAAATGATTGCAGCCCAACTTTAGCTTGTAGAATGTGTATGGTTGAAATTGATGGCAAACGCTCATACGCTTGTAATACTAAAGTAAAAGATGGAATGCAGGTATTAAGCAATACTAAAGAATTATGGGACGAAAGAAATGCTATTATGCAAACTTATTGCATAAATCACCCATTACAATGCGGAGTTTGTGATAAAAGTGGAGAATGTGAATTACAGAATTTCACGCATAAAGCACAAGTAGATACTCAAAATCATTGGATAAAAGAAATAGATAGAAGACATCAAGATTGGGGTGCTTTACAATATGACCCAAGTCTTTGTATAGTTTGTGAAAGATGTATTACCGTATGTAAGGACAAAATCGGAGATAGTGAGTTAAAAACTATAGCTCGTGGTGGAGATGCACCTGATAAAGATTTTAAAGATACTATGAGTAAAGATGCTTATGCAGTTTGGACAAAATTTCAAAAATCACTAATAGCTCCACAAAATGGAACGACTTTAGATTGTCAAGAATGTGCTGAGTGTGTTAGCGTTTGTCCGACTGGTGCAATTATTAATAAGAATTTTCAATATCGCTCAAATGCTTGGGAACTTACTCGCATACCTGCTAGTAATCCACATAGTAGTGATTGTGAGCTTATGTATTATGATGTTAAACAAAAAAGTATTAAAGATAATACTAAGATGGTTTATAGAGTTTCAAATGATTTTCATTTTACTACTTTAAATAAGGCTGCAAGATTTGCTTATGATATAGCAAGCGATTGTAAAGGTAAAGATGAAGTAGAGTTTAATCGCTTAGTATCGTTGTTTAAAGATAATAAAATTAAAAATGTGAAATTTAATAGCTATATAACAAATGAAGAAGCATATATTTTAGAATTACTTAGACAAAAATATGGCTTTAATTTAGTAAATAATGAAGCTTTATGTTTTCAAGATTTCTTAAAGACTTTTTGCGCTCATTCAGGTAGTTTTTATAATGCAAGTAGTGATGATGTTAAAAAATCTGATTTTATCGTAATTGCAGGAAGTTTTTTAAGACACGATAATCCTACTTTATCTTATAAAGTAAATAATGCAATTGTTATGAATAAGGGTGCTGGGCTTTATTTTCATCCTATTAAAGATACAAAATTTTCAAAAATTGCTAAGAATTTCGTAAGTGTAAATTGTGATTATGGTAAAGAAGCTCAAGTTTTAGAATTTATTTTACAATATTTTGCAAAAGACTTGCCGCAGGATTTAGCATATATCAAAGACGCTTTTTATGAAGAACAAATTGAAGTAGAAGTTAAAAGTAAAGATGCTGAAGGCAATGAGATTAAAGAGAAAAAGCAAGAAACAATCAAAAAATCAAGCCTAGCTAAAGAATTAGGATTTGATGAAGATAAATTAAAAGATTTATTACTTAAAAAAGCTAATTTTACTTTAATTATCGGAAATGATTATTTTTACCATGAAAATGCAAAATATTTAGCGTATTTACTTGCAAATATTCAAAAATTAACTGATTTTAAAGTTATGTTAATCCCACCACGCACTAATACTTTAGGTGTAAGTTTATTGTGTAAATTAAGTAAAGCTAGTGATGGTTTTACTCTAGGATATAATGAGCGTGGAGATTTTTCGTTTTCAAATGATGAGCATAATAATCTTGCTAGTTCAAATCTACTTGAGCAAGAAGGAACATTTGTAAATTATGATAAAAGGCTTGTTCCTACGAATGCTGCACTTAAATTTAAAGGATATTATTTAAATGATTTAGCAAATGCTCTTGGATTAGATGCACTTTATACGATTGAATATACAGAGCAATTACCTAAAGATAAAGGCTTTTTAAATATTGCTTTTGATGATTTGACAAATCATTATGATAATGCAGGAAATAATCATCGTGGGTATTTAATTGATACTTGTGAGTTTGTAAAGAATTTAAAACAAGATAATCAAATTCCACAAAATATAAAATCAACTTGCGAATGTAAAAAAGATGATATTGTAATACTTGCAAATCCAATTGGAAATTTATCAAAATACACCAATAAATCAAGCTTTTTTAACGAATGTGCTTCACTTTACGCAAGTAAAGATTATCTAGCTAAACATAATTTAAAAGAAAATTCTATGGTTAAGATTTATGATGATAAAGATGAAATTATTATAAAAGTAGTTTTAGATAAGAATATTGAAAATGGTGCTTATTTACCTACTTTTGATGATAAGATTAATCCTTATAAATTCTTTAAAACAAGACGCTACTATGCGTTAAATATAAAGGAAATTAGCTATGAGTGAGACTATGTTTTTTATAATCGTTACGCTGATTAAATGTCTTTTAGTAATTGCAATTTTTGCTTCATTAGCTGGATTTGCAACTTATTTAGAAAGAAAGGTTTTAGGTTATGTTCATAGAAGACTTGGGCCTGATATGGTAGGACCTGCTGGTGTTTTACAAATTGTTCCTGATATGATTAAATTATTTACAAAAGAAGATTTAATCCCATATATGACAAATAGTAAAGTATTTAAAGTAGCTCCTTTAGTATCAGCAATTTGTGCTTTTATGGCTTTTGCTGCTGTGCCGATTTTTCCTGAATTTACATTATTTGGGCATACGATAAAACCAATTATTGCTGATGTAAATATAGCGGTTTTATACATTGCTGGATGCTCATCACTTTGTGCTTATGCTATATTTTTAGGTGGTATGTCAAGTTCTAGTAAATATCCTTTAATAGGTGGTGCTAGGGGGCTTGTTACTATCATATCTTATGAAGGTGTTAGTGGTCTTTGCTTATTAGCTGTTGTTTTATTAACTGGTTCTATGAGCTTAGTTGATATTAACGCTTATCAAGAAGGTGGAATTTTATCTTGGTTAGTATTTAAACAACCAATTGCATTTGTTTTATTTACAATAGCAATTTTTATTGAAACAAACAGAACTCCTTTATGTCTAGCAGAAAACGACCCTGAATTAGTTGCAGGTTATGGCACTGAATATAGTGGTCTTCGCTGGGGAATGTTTTTTATAGGCGAATATGCTAGTATGATTTTAGGCTCAATTTTGATTACTTTATTATTTTTAGGTGGATATAACGATTTTTATTTCATACCAGGCGCTATTGCTATGATTTTAAAAATATGCTTTGTATTTTCTTGGTATTTTTGGGCTAGGGGGACTTTCCCACATTTAAGGGCTGATCAAGTTATGAGAATGAGTTATTTAATATTATTACCTGTTGCGGGTGCTAATTTAATTATAACTGCGTTATTGGCTTTATAAGGAGAATATATGAAAAAATATTATGTAGTAGATGAAAAAAGAAAATTAATTCTTACTCCTTATGAAAAATTTATAAGAAGTGTTAAAAGATGTTTAAATACTGATTTAATCAGCGGTTTAGCATTTATAATTAATGAAACCTTAAAAAGGGGTAATTCAGCAACTATTAAATATCCAATGGAAAAAATCAAATTAGATAATCGTTATCGTGCTGTGCATAGATTGCAAAGATTTATTGAAAGCGAAAATGAACGCTGTATTGGTTGTGGGTTGTGTGAAAAAATTTGTATTTCAAATTGTATTAGAATGGAGACAAAATTAGGCGATGATGGTAGAAAATTAGTAAGTAATTATTCTATTAATCTTGGTCGTTGTATTTATTGTGGATTTTGTGCTGAAGTTTGTCCTGAACTTGCTATCGTGCATGGTGTTGAATATGAAAATGCAGCAGAGCAAAGGTCATATTTTGCACATAAAAAAGATATATTAACTCCAATTGATAATCTAATTAATCAAGTTGAATTTGAAGGTGCTGGAAGTTTAAGAGCTGATGCTGATGATTTTGTAAAAGTTACGCCAAATTATTATGATGTAATGAAGGCAAGAGAAAGTGAAGCTTCAGTTTCAAATTCTAGCGATACAAAAGAAGATAAAACGAATAAAGAGGCAAAAGATGTTTGAGTTAATTATATTTTATATTTTCGCTGCTTTAGTTGCGGGATTTTTTATAATTGCGGTAAGTTCTAAAAATATTTTATATTCTCTTAGCTCTCTTGCTTGTGGAATGGTATTTTTAAGCGCTCATTATTTTTTATTAGGATCAGAGTTTTTGGGTGCTGCTCAAATTATAGTATATAGTGGGGCTGTTTTAGGGCTTTATAGTTTTGCTATGATGTTTTTTGATTTAAGCAAAGAATTAAAAGAAAAGCTAAAACATAAAAAAACTTTTTTTAGTTTAAGTATTTTAGCGAGTGTTCTTATGATAATTATGACTTTAGGATTTAAGTTAAATTTATCTCAATCAAGTTTATTGGTTAGTGAAGAGCTTGAAAATACTCGTAGTTTAGGGATTATTTTATTTACAAAATACCTTTTAGCTTTTGAGATAGTTGCAGTGGTTTTACTAATGGTAATAATAGCAGCTATTGTGCTAGTAGCAAAGAAGATAAAGGAAGAACAATGAATTATTTATTATTATCAATTGTATTGTTTTTGATTGGTTTAGTAGGAGTATTAAAAAGACAGAATTTAATAATGTTTTTTATATCTACTGAAATAATGTTAAATGCTGCAAATTTAGCTTTTGTAGCAATTTCAAAAATGCACAATGCTTTAGATGGGCAAGTTTTTGCTATTTTTATTATGGCAATAGCAGCTTGCGAAGTAGCTATTGGACTTAGCTTTTGTGTGATTAAATATAGACGCGATAAAAGTCTAGATTTTGGAGAGTGCAAATGAGTTTATTATGTGTTTTATTTTTACCATTATTAAGTGCAATTTTTGCAGGAATTTATTCTTTTTCTCCAAAAAATAAAGTAATAGGTTATTTTTGTTCTTATTTAATGCTTTTAGCTTGTATTTTTGCTTTTATATCTTTATATTATTTAGCAGATAAGAATTTGTATATTAGTTTGGGTCATTGGATAGGAATTTTAAATGTTAATTTCGGCTTTTTAATAGATTCTGTTAGCCTTACTATGATGTGCGTTGTAACATTAGTTGCTACTTGTGTGCATTTTTATAGTATTTATTATATGGAGCACGATGAAGGTTTTAATAAATTCTTTGCATTTTTAGGCTTATTCGTATTTTGTATGCTAATTTTAGTAATGAGTGATAATTTCTTATTATTATTTGTTGGATGGGAAGGCGTTGGTCTATGCTCTTGGTTATTAATCGGCTTTTGGTATCAAAATGAAAAATTCTCATTAGCAGCAAATGAAGCTTTTATTATGAATAGAATAAGCGATTTTGCAATGCTTTTAGGAATATTTTTAATATATTTTAATTTCGGAACTTTAAGCTATAAAGAAGTATTTGCTATATTAAGCTTTCACGAAATGTTAAATCCTAATTTATTAACTTTAATTGCTGCTTTATTATTTGTTGGTGCTATGGGTAAATCAGCTCAATTTCCATTCCATACTTGGCTAGCAAATGCGATGGCAGGTCCAACACCAGTTTCAGCATTAATCCACGCTGCTACGATGGTAACTGCTGGTGTTTATTTGGTAATTCGCTCTCACGATTTATTTTCGCAAGTTCCAAATGTAAGTTATTTTATAGCTTGTTTAGGTGCTTTTGTAGCTTTATTTGCTGCTTCAATGGCAATTGCTGCAAAAGATTTAAAAAGAATTGTGGCATTTTCTACACTTTCTCAACTTGGATATATGTTCGTAGCTTGTGGTTTAGGAGCTTATAAAATAGCATTATTTCATTTAGTAACTCACGCATTTTTTAAAGCATTATTATTCTTAGGTGCTGGAAATATTATGCACGCAATGCACGATGAATTAAACATTTACAAAATGGGTAAATTGTATAAACCTATGAAAGTTACAGCAGTTTTAATGATAATTGCAAGTTTAGCTTTAAGTGGTATTTATCCATTCGCAGGATTTTTCTCAAAAGATAAGATTTTAGATTTTGCATTTGTAACAGAGCATTTTGGCTTATATTCTGTTTTATTATTTACAGCGTTTTTAACAGCGTTTTATAGTTTTAGACTATTAATGATGGTATTTTTTGCTCCAAAAAATCACACAATCCATCCACACGAAGCAAAACCTATAGCATTAATTGCAATGCTACCTTTAGCAATATTAGCAATTATTGCAGGTTTTTGGGATAGTAAATTCTTTGAATTTATTAGAATTCCTATGCAAGAATTACACCATAATTATGTATTAATTGCTATTTCTTTAGTGGTTGCTATAGTAGGAATTGTTTTAGCTATAGTAGTTTATAAAAATGGTGCAAAAGAAACTTGCAATTGTAAATATAAAAAGCTTTTAGAAAATGAATATTACATACCTAAATTATATGAGATTATTTTCATACAACCTTATAAATGTTTAGCTAAAGTATTAATAGGATTTGAAGAAGGTCTATATTCATTTATTTTTGAATGTCCTAAAAAGCTTTTAAGTCTTGTTTCTTGTGAGAACAAAAACAATAACTTAACTCTTCACATTGTGTTTATTTGTGCATTTTGTGTGTTTTTACTTTTAACAATGGTGGTGATATATGCTTAGTTTATTGATATTTTTACCTTTAATTTTTGGGGTTAGTGCATATTTTATAAATGATAAGGCTTCTAAAATTAGCGGAATTTTATTTTCTTTTATAATTTTATGCCTTAATTATTATGTGATAATTGATGAAATTCATACATTTAATTATACTTTAATAAAAGCTTTTAATTTTGGGATTAATTTAAAAGCTGATGAGATAGCATTTACTTTAGCTTTTGTGGCAAATCTTATGCTATTTTTGTCAATGTGCTTTTTTTCTAAACAAACAAAAGACTTTTTAATAAGTGCTATGATTTTAAGTGCTTGTATGAATGGTTTATTTTTAGCAAATGATGCTTTATTATTTTATATTTTTTGGGAAGTTTCATTATTTCCACTTTTATATTTAATGGTTAAAAACAATGAAGCAAAACTAGCTAGGTCATTTTTTGTATTTGCATTTTTAGGCTCAATTTTTATGCTACTTGCTATGATTTATCTAGCTTATAATGCAAGAGTTAATGATGCGATTTTAAATTTTGATATTAGTTATTTCTCAACTACAAATTTAAGTCCTATTGAAAATACTTTATTATTTATAGGATTTTTCTTAGCATTTGCTATAAAAGCTCCTATTTTTCCATTTCATAGTTGGGCTATTAAAACTTATTCAAAAGCACCTAATTTTGTTTCTGTAATGCTTGCAAGTTTTAAAATGGCGCCTTTTGGAATGATTAAGTTTTGCCTTCCTTTATTTGCTGTTAGTATTAATGAATTTAGTGGGATAATTTATACATTATGTATAATTTCAGCAATTTATGCAGCGCTTCTAGCAAGCAATGCGAAAAATTATAAAGAATTAAGTGCAATGAGTTCAATATCACACTTAGGAATTATTTGTTTAGGTATTTTTTCTATGCATCCAATTGCTTTAAGTGGAGCTGTTGTTTATATGGTAGCTCATGCTATTGTAAGTGGGGCAATGTTTTTTTACGCTGAAATTTTAAAAGATAATTACAAAACTTATAATCTAAGTGAGTTAAAGGGCTTAGCTAAACATATGCCTTATTTGACATTTATTTTTGGAGTTTTATTATTTTCATCAATTTCTTTACCACTTACTATAAGCTTTGCAGGTGAGTTTTTGGTTCTTTATGGAGTATTTGCAGCTAGTAAGATGGCTGGAGTTTTTGCTACTTTAGTTGTGATACTTGGAGCTGTTTATATGCTCAATATGTTTAGAAATAGCTTTTTAAGTAAAGAAAATGAAGCTAAAGACATAAAGGTTAGTTTATCTAAGATAATAATTTTATCTTTCATAGCTTTGATTATAATTGTATTTGGAGTAAATCCTAATATAATTTTAGATTATATCAACTTTGCGGTATAAGGAGATAGAATGCAACTTGATTTAAATGTATTACTTATTTTACCTGAACTTGCTTTGATAGTTTTTGCTTGTTTTATATTGGTTGCTAATTTATTTTATAAATTTGATTTAAGAGCTTTAAAAGGGCTTAGTATTGTGGCTTTAATAATTGCTATTATTTGCCAATTTAATTGCCCTTATGATGAGAGTTTTTTTGATTTATTTATATTTGATAATTTAGCAAAATATTCAAGTATATTAATCAATCTATCAGCTATTTATTTTCTACTTGCTAATAAAAGAGCTGATGAAGGTGAGTTTTTTGCATTATTTTTAATGATGATAGCTTGTTTAAATTTTATGGTAAGCACTAATAATTTAATAGTAGCTTTTATAACTCTTGAAGGCTCTTCTTTAGCACTTTATAGCTTAATAGCGTTTAAGAAAAAAGCAATTGAAGGTGCTATTAAATACTTTAATTACGGAATGTTAGGTTCAGCATTTTTTGCTATGGGTTCTGCAATGTATTATTTTGATAGTGCAAGTTTAGAACTAAACTCATTAGCTACAATTAGCACGGCTAGTATTTTAGCCTTTGTTATGATAGGAATTACAATATTATTTAAATTATCAGTAGCACCACTTCATATGTGGCTTAAAGATGTGTATTTAAAGGCTGATTCAAGTTTAGCTGGATTTATTTCAATAGTTCCAAAAATAGCTATGATGGTATTTGCATATAGATTTATGATTTCATTTGAAAATTTCTTCAATGTAAGTGAGATTATTTTAATTATTGCTTGTGCTTCTATGCTTTTTGCTAGTGTTATGTCATTAAAGCAAGATAATGCAAAATCAATGTTAGTATATAGCTCTGTTTCGCATTCATCTTTTGCTTATTCAACCCTTGCATTTTTTCATTTATCAAGCCAAATGTTTTTATATTATTTTTTAACATTTGCATTTGTAAATATCGCATTATTTATGTTTTTAGGTGCGTTTAAAGACACAAATTATGAGAATTTAAAAGGGGTGTTTAAGAAATATCCTTTATTAGGAATTTGTATTGTTGTATTATTGTTAAATCTTGCAGCATTGCCACCATTTGGTGTATTTTTTGCTAAGGTTGGTGTAATTAATATAGCTTTAAATGTTAATATTTATGCAGCAATTTGTATGGCACTTAGCTCAATTATTATGCTATTTGCTTATTTAAGATTTATAAAAGCAATTTTTGCAGATAAAGAAATAGGATTTTTATATTTTAATAACGCTCAAAAAATAGTTTTAATTTTAGCAGTTATTGCTTCTTTTGTTGCAAGCGTTGGATTAGATTATATTAAATAATGAAAAAAATATTATTTCTTTGCTTTTACGTTTATTTATATTCTTTTGAACTATATATAAACTCTGGCAAGGAAATAAATAAAAATATATCAGTTTTACATATTAAAAACAATACTGATATAACTTGTGATAAATTACAAGATGAGAATTTAAAACCTTATTTTAAATGTAGTGTGAAGGGTAAATCAAGGTTATTATCAAATCAAGATTTAACCTTATTCAAATTAGAATTTAAAAATTCAAAAGATACTTTAGATATATATATTTACCCTAAAACAAATGTTAGTATTGTTGATAGCGAGCAAAAATTATATGATACTAATGTGGTTTTTGCATCTAGCAAAAAAGTTTCTAAAAATTTTACTTTTATATTTTTTCCATATACTCAAGGAGTGTTAAGTCCTAATGGACTTGATTTTGATGTGATTTTTCCTGATTTGCAAACTCCTTTTATAGAAGGGCTTGATTTAGACCAAAATCCTGTAAATATTAGCGATAATAGTGATATTAATTCTTATTTGAGTATTAAAAAATATTACGATAATAAGCAATATAAAGAGCTATTAGATTTATGCAATATGTCTTTAGAAAAATATAAAAATAGTATTTTTATAAGCGAGTTTTATTTGTATAGAATTAGAGCTATGTTTAATTTGCTAAATGAAAATACCACTTTAAGCGAAGAAATTATTTCAAGTGCAAAAGATTATGTAAGGGTTTTTCCAAGTGATGAGAATTACACTGAAATATTGCAAATGATGGTAAAAACTTATTTAAAATTAGAACAAAGAAGTGATGCTGAATATTTTATAGATATTTTAAATAACGAGCATCCAAATTCTTATTACACAAAATTGGCAAGTTTAAACTATGCTGATTTTTTACTATCTCATGGCAAAAGAGATGCTGCTACTATTATTTATAATAATATTTTATTTAGTTCAGATGATGCGATTTTGGCTAGTAAAGCTGCAATATCTTTAGCAAAAATCAATATTAGTCATAATAAAGCAAAGGAAGCTAAGGAATTTGTATTAAAAGTCTTTAATGCAAATGAGCAATATTTATTAGAAGATAAGGATAAAACATTGGGTTTAGCTGATGATTTTTTCAAGGAAAAAATGTATGATATTAGTGCTCCTATTTATGAGTTTTTATTTAAAAATTCAAATAAATTAGACCCTTATTATGAAAGGGTATTAAAAAATTTAGGGGTTTCTTTAGCTAAAAATAATGATTATAAAAAGGCTGATGAATATTTAAATGAATATAAAAAGCTATTTCCTAATGGCGAATATATGAATATTATTGATGAAACTATTGATAGTTTATATTTTGAAAAAGATGAACAAGATAGCTTTAAATTGCACGAATATTATAATTTTTTAATGGCTAAATATGATAATAACATATCAAAAAGAGCTCTTTATGAAGAAGTTAAATTATTGTATAAAGAAAAAGATTATGAAAAGATTTTAAAACTAGAAAAGAAAATAAAAGATAGTGAAAATGAAGAGCTAATTTCTTTATATGATAGTAGCTTGATTAATTTATTAAATATTGCATTAGATGATGATGATTGCGATGAAGTTTTAGGATACATAAAAAATAATAATTTTATAAGTGATGAAAAAGTCATTAATAAAATGAAATATTTAGAGTGCTTAGAAAGAAAAAAAGAAAATAAATTAGCTTTAGATTTTGCAATTAAGTTTGAAAATGAAGATTTGGTGTTTTATAAAATCAAACAAGCAAAACTTTTATATTTAAATAAGCAGTATAAAGATGTGGAAAATATAATCAAATCTATTTTAAATAAACGATTTAATATTAAAAAACCAGAATATTTTGAGATATATTATTATTTATCATTATCATTAATTAAGCAAAACAAATACAATGATGCTATTTTTTCATTAAAACAGCTTGAAAAATACGGCAATGGATTAAGATTGGTTGAAGTTTATGACGAATTTTTAAATTACTTTAAAAATAATAATCTTGATATTTCAGCTATTACTTATGGTAAAAAAGCAATTAATATACAAAATTATTTAGGTATTAATTTATATAGTCCTAAGATAGAGTTAATTACTTTAAATGCTTTAATTAATAAAAATAATATAAAAGAAGCTAAAGAAATATTTATAGATTTATATAAATTAAAATTAAGCGAAGAAGAATACAGCAATGCAAAATATTTAGAAGCTAGTATGTTAATTAAAAATAAAGAATTTGAAAAAGCAAAAGAAACTTTAAAAGAATGCAAAAGTGGTGATTGGAAAAATTTATGTGATGAAAAATTACAACTTTTGGAATAATTTAAGCTAAATCTAATTTTTAAAATATATAATATGCGTTTTACTTATTGGACAGATGGGTGAGTGGCTGAAACCACACCCCTGCTAAGGGTGCAGCTCTTAATCGGGGCTCGAGGGTTCAAATCCCTCTCTGTCCGCCACTTTATTTCAAAAACTTATTTTATGCGCTCGTAGCTCAGCTGGATAGAGCATTTGATTGCGGTTCAAAAGGTCAGGGATTCGAATTCCTTCGGGCGCACCATTCATACTCATTGTTAATATATAGTTTTATAATTTGTTTTTTTAATACTTTAAAAGGAGTTATAATGAGAAAATTACTTTCTTCATTGGTAGTTGTTGGTGCGATTAGCACTTCTTTATTTGCAGGTGCAAATACTCAAACAGGTTGCGGACTTGGAACTATAATTATTAAAAACCCTGATTCAGCAATTATGTATGCTTTACAAGCTACTACAAACGGAACTTCAGGTAATCAAACTTTTGGTATTACTACAGGAACACTAAATTGCCAAGAAACAAGATTAGTTCATAATGAAAAAGCAATTAATTTCGTAAATGCAAATCTTGACGCTTTATCAAATGAAGCTGCTTTAGGAATGGGCGAGCATTTAGATACTTTAGCTGAACTTTTAGAAGTAAAAGACGCTGATTTATTTAAAGCTAATTTAAGAGCAAATTACTTAGCTATTTACAATTCAAGCAATGTTGTAGGTGCTCAAGTTTTAGATAGAGCTTCTGCTTTATAATTGAAAAAGTTTTTATTTTTATTGTGCTTTTGTATTTTTGCAAAGGCACAAGATAATGAATTATTAAATCTTGATTTTTCTAAATTAAGTATTTCTAAAGATGAGTTTTTAGAAATTATTCAACAAGCTAATCAAAAACAAGTTTTTAACACAATAGAATGGAAAAATCTCCTTCACTTTACAAACAACAAAAGCGAGATAATTAATAAAGAATTTTTTTATTCAAATCAAAGGAATTTAAAATCAGAATTTGAGCTTAATTTATATATGTATTTTTTAAAAAAAGAAATATATTTAGGCAAAAAAGAAGAGTTAAATCAAAAAGATTCTGCTATAACTTTTAGCAACGATAATGATAATTTGCACTTTATTTGCAAGTTTCCTTTAAGGGCAAAATACATAGAAAAATCTCTAAAACTTACTAAAAATCATGATTTAAATTGTTCTGATTTGAATAATTTCTTAGAATATATTAGCCCTAAATCAATTAGCATAGTTTTTCCAGCTGCTTATTTAAATTCCCCAGCGTCAATGTTTGGGCATACATTTTTGCTAATTAATTCTAATTACAATTCAAGGCTTTTATCTTACGCTATTAATTATGCTGCCGATGTTGATGAGCAAGATGAAAATGGCTTAATGTTTGCCTTTAAAGGTTTGTTTGGCGGATACATTGGCAAGTACTCTTTAAAGCCTTATTATGATATGTTAAAAACATACAAAGATAGCGAAAATAGAGACCTTTACGAGTATGATTTAAAATTAAATGAAGAAGAAGTAAATAGACTGATTTTACATTTATGGGAGATTAAGGATAGTAGTTCGGTTTATTTGTTTTTTGATAAAAATTGCTCTTATAATATTTTGTGGTTACTTGAGAATGCAAATCCTGATATTAAATTAAGAAATAAATTTATTTATAGCGTAATTCCAAGCAATACTATACAAAAAATCAACGATATTAATCTAATTAGCGATTATTACTATAGAGCATCAAAGTTAAATACTATTTTAAATCAAGCAAAAGATTTGAGTTTTGATGAGATAAATCTAGCAAAAAATATAGCTTTAGGTAAAATTGAGCCAAATTATGATTATTCTATTTTAGCCTTAGCGAACGAGCTTAGTCAGTATTATGCTAGTAAAAATGAGCTTAGTGTAGATGAATACAAAAAAATAACTCATAAAATATCTAGTAATTTATCTCAAAGCAAAATAGCAAAGCTTCCTTTAAAAACTCCAAAGGAAAGCATAATTAAGGCTAATTATCCTAGCAAAATATCATTTGCTTATGATACAAAAAAGAAAGCTTTATTATCAATTAGACCAGCCTTGCACGATATTTATGAAGATGATTTGGGTTTTGATAAAGGTATAGGGATAGAATTTTTAAGCACTACTATTAATTATGATAAAAAGCCTAAATTAGATGAGCTAATCTTGCTAAGGCTTGCAAGTTTAAGTGATTTTAACTATATAAATCATAAGCCAAGTTTTTTGTTTAAATTAGCTTATGATGATGTATTAGATGATAAATTAGCAAATATGGAGCTTTTAGGTGGGATTAGTTTTGTTAATGAGTATTTTTTATTATCGTTTTTAAGTGGTTTTAGAGCTTATAAAGATGGTTTGAGCTTTAATAATCAAATAATTACAAGCCTATCTTATAAAGCAAATAAGCTTAGTTTAAGTTATCATAAGAATTTTTATAAGCACGGCTTATTAGAAGATATTTTAAGTATCAAAACTCATTTTAAGATTTATAAAAACACTGCGATTTTTGCTGAATTTCAAAAATATTTTCACAAAAACGAAACATTTAAAATAGGTATAAATTATTATTTTTGATATTTTTTTGGATTTGGAATTTAATTTGATTTGTTTTAAATTTTAAGTATTCGGGTTAGCAATTGTTTTTAAAAATTTATAAAAAAGATATAAATAAATATAAAATATTTTTAGTTTTTTATATTAATAAAATTATTTAATTTTTATTATAATTACTTAAAATCTATATAAGGAAAATTTATGATAAATCAACCTATAGTTACTATTTTTGCTGGTGTAAATGGTGCAGGAAAAACCACTTTATATTTTTTAACACTAGAAAAAGGAATAAATTTAGGCTATCGTATAAATGTAGATGAAATAGCTCAAAGTATTGGAGACTATAGAGATAGACAAACTCAAGTTCGTGCCTCAAGAATAGCTATAAAAATGCGTAAGGTTTACATAGATGATAAACTTAATTTCAATCAAGAAACTACACTTTGTGGAAAATCTATATTAAATCTATTTGATGAATTAAAAGAGAATAATTACAAAATAAATTTACGCTTTGTAGGGCTTGATAGCCCACAAACAGCAAAAGAGCGTGTAAAAATACGAGTTAGTAAAGGTGGGCATGATATAGAACCGCATTTAATAGATAAAAGATATTACGAAAGTATGCAAAATCTTTTAAAAATTATGCCGTTGTGTGATGAGATTTTGGTTTATGATAACACTAAAAATTATGAATTAATTGCAAAAATAACAAATGGAAAAGTAGATATACAAAAAAATATTGAATGGTTCAATGATTTAATTTCAGAAAAAATAAAACTTCAAAATTATTAATTTATGAATATTAGTTATGATTTTAAAAACCACAAAGGACAAAGATGAAAAAACTCACATTATGTTTATTTAGTTTATTTTTATGGGGGGGGGTATTTATTAAATAACAAAGATATAAATTTTACTTATTTAACCAAACCAACCAACCACAAAACCCAAACAATCCAAGAATTAAAAAGCATTTCTATACCAATGAAACAAGGTGTATTATCAGCACATTCTTCAAGCACAATATCTCTTAATAATGATTATTTGCTTAGCGTATTTTTTGCAGGTTCTAAAGAAGGTGCAAAAGATGTAGCAATTTATGCGAGTATTTATCAAGGCACAAATTATTTAGAGCCTTTTGCATTAATTACTAGAGAAAAGCTTATGAAAGATAGCAAAGAATATATTAAAAAAATCGGAAATCCAACCTTAGTCAAAACAGATAATAAAATCCATTTATTTGTTGTAGGAGTTAGTTTTGGCGGCTGGGCAAATAGCAAAATATATCATTATATTAGCAGTATTGATACTATTGATTTTAAATTCCAAAAAGTCCTTCATTTAAGCCCTTTTGCAAATATTAGTAATCTTGTAAGAGCCAATGCTATTTATGTTAATTTAGGTAAAGAATTTGGCTTTTTACTCCCGATTTATCACGAATTAGCCAATAAATATCCCTTAGCTTTAGTATTTAATAATTTAGGCGAACTTTTAAAAATCAAAAAACTCACTAATGCTAAAGATTTATTTCAGCCAAGTGTCGTTGCTATTAATGATAAACTAGCTTTATTTGCTTTTAGGTCTAGCAAAAGTGCTAATTATGATTTTTATACTATGACTTGTGATAATCTTTTAAACTGCAATGATTTAACAAAAACAAATCTAAAAAATTATGATAATTCTATTAATTTATTCAAAGTAAATAATGATATTTTCTTGCTTTTTAATAGCGATAAAGATGGCTCAAGAAATACTTTAAGCCTTGCTATTATGAAAGATTATAATGATTTTCATAGGATTTTAGATATTGATAAAGGTAAAGAAATGAGCTACGCAAGTGTATTCATTAGCGATAATAAAGCTCATATTACATACACACATAATCGTGATTTTATTCAATACAAACAATTTTTATTTAACAAAAAGGATTAAAAATGCACTTTATTTATACTTTACTTTATTTATCAATTTTTGCAAGTATTTTTCAAAAACTTACAATTAAGAAGAAAATTTTTATATATTTAGCGATAATTTTTTTGACAAATATATCTATATTTAATGGTTTGAGTTTGAATGATTATACTTATAGTATATTTTCTAATCTTAGTATTTTTAGTGTTTTAATTTTGCTATTAATAATTTTTAATCAAGGCAAATTGCTTGATTTTAGGGCTTATGTTTATATTTTTGTTATCAATCTTTTATTTTTTCTATCATTTTTAAATATTATTACTTTTGATATTTATTATGAAAATGGTTTTTTAAATTATTTAATAATTTTTGTAATTTTTATAATTTCGTATTTGCTAAATCAAATTCTATCAATTTTATTTTTGCTATCTTTAGCAATATCTTTTATCTTAAGTATTGATAATATAAATGATTGTTTTTTTGATATTTTTATTTTGATATTTTCATTTTTTCAAGTAATTTTAAAAGCAATTAAAAAGAATTTAAATAAGTCTAGTTAACTAGACTTATTTGACCTTTACAGGATATAAGCTTGGGTATTCATAGATTTTCCACTCGCCATTTTCGTTGTGTAAAATCACATCTTTACTGAATTTATGTTGCTGGATTTTGTAGTTTGTATCTACTTGAACTATTGCTATTTCGCTACTTTTGTTCTTTTTAGTAAAGTTCATTTCTATAGTATCATCATTACCTTTATAATCATAATCTATAAAAATCATATCCTTACCTTTATCTTGAAACTTCTTAAAATAATCCACATTATTTTTACTAGCAAGTAATTTAGCAGCATCACTCATTTTCCCAGCTTCACATAAAAGCACAAAGTCTTTAACCACAGCTTCAGGCTCTTTAGCTTCATTGCCGCAAGCACTAAGAATTAGTGCTGCAACAATTAAACTTGATGCCGTAAAACTTAAAATCATATTAGCATCTTTATTTTTCATACTCTTATCCTATTAACATATCAGCAAAGGCATAAATTATTAAGAACAGAAAAATTAGTCCAGTAAATAACATTAAAAATCCAACAACTCTTGCAAAATAAAAATACTTAGCAAAAGAATTGCTTTCGTTTTTAAGTTCGTCTAATTTTCCACTAGCTTTAAGCCTTGCATACCATTCAGGTCTATCGTGCTTTAACTCTTCTTCGGTTAGTTCTCCACTAAAGATAACCATATCCATAGGGAATCTATCAGCTCTAAAGTGAGTATTGAAAAAATGCACCGCAAAAATAAATCCTGTAGCTAAAAGTGCTTCATCAGAATGCACAAGCGTTGCAAGATTTAGCATAAAGCCAGGTAAAATCTTCGTAAATTCAACCGGAAACCACAATACTAAACCACTAAAGCCAATGATAAACATACCCCAAAATACTGCTATATAATCAAATTTTTCCCAGTAAGTAAATCTATCAAACTTAGGTCTTTCGCCTTTTCCAATAAACCATTTAAAATGAGCTACAACATCTCTTAAATCTTGCATTCTAGGCATTAAACTATCAGGTCCAAATAATTTTGCTAAGAATAATTTAAAGCTTAGCTTTCCATTATTATCGCGAATAGCATCACGCTTAGTCCAAGAATTATAAACTACTTCAGCAATGTGGCTTAAGAATACTGCAATCATAATAAACGCACTAAAATGGTGTATTTTAGTAGCCATTACAATTCCGCCCATTAAATCAATCATAGTTTGAGCCCAAGGAGCGGTATAGAATTTTTGCGGTAAGCCAGAAAAACTTAACCCTAAAAAGCTTGAAGCTACAAAGAAATGCTGAATTCTATGCAAGGTGCTAAAGCGTTTAATATTTACCTTGTCATTATGCATTTTTTCTTTTGCTGCACGCCACTCATCTTTATATTTAATACTCATATAAATTAGTTTCATACTCCACAAGAATGTGTGTAAGCCAAAGAATGCAAATACTGATATTACAAGCCCTGTCATAAACACATAAGCCCAATAAAGTAAAGGGAAATTCTCTTTATCAGTATGGTCAGCATGAGCTATAAAATCACTAAAGTTATCATTAGCTCCTTCGTGGCATTTTTCACAAGTTTTTATTCTAGTTTCACCATATAAAGTTGATTTTTCATCTTTTGGTTTATGAATATTATGAGCCCCGTGACAATCAAAACAAGCAGCTATTTTTTTGCTTTCACCATCTTTTGCTAAAACCATAGCCTTTCCGTGGAAAGTTTCGTGATAGTGTTTTTGCTCTTTTTCATGGCAACTTCCACATTTTACATCGCTTAATTTTTTAACAGCTAAAGAGGTTAATTGTTGTTTATCATGCACATTATGACAATCCGAGCATGATGGAGATTTTTCTCTTGGATTTGTGAATTTATCATGCACACTTCCGCTAAATTCAGCCTTAACTTCTTTATGACAACTAGTGCAGTTTGCATTTACATTGTCTTTATCGTTTGCTAAATCATTGATAATTCCGCTAGCACCATGACAATCTCTACAAGCAGGAAGATTACCAAATCTTAAATTCTTATGTAATTCATCTTTAAAACTACTTACTTCATTTCCTTCGTGCCAACTATTAATATCATGGCTTTTTACAAGTGGTTTTATGCCGCCTTTTTCAATAGGTCTTGCACTAAGAATCCAGCTTTCAATTCCATCTAGCATTACACGAACATTTGTATATCCTAGTTTTTGTGCTTTTAATGCAGCATCAGAGCTTGCATAGCACATTCTATTTAAGCAATAAAAAATAATCTTAGCGTCTTTATTGCTAGGTAATAAACTTACCCATTCAGGTGTATTAATAAAAATAGAGCCTTTTAAATAGCCGTATTTTATTCTTTCTTCTTTTGTATTTGCGTCAAATATATATACATCTTTTTTACCTAATTCTTTTTCTACATCAGCCATAGATATAGGAATTACTCCTTCAACTACTGCAAAATCGCCTTCCGATGCAAAAAGGTTAAAGCTTAAAAAGATGGCAAAAATAAGTCTTAGCAACATATTTTATCCTTTCACTAAGGTTAGGATTTTTCCTAACCTTTTATTATTTCTTACCATCTAATAAATCTTGAGCTTGTGCTACATAAACTAATGCTTCATTTATTAGTTTTAGAGCATATTTTGGACCATGAACGCCCCAGCTTCCATCTTTTTCAATTTTTTCATAAATTGCTCTTGCTTCTTTTGTAAGTAGGATAATTTCTGATTTAGTTTTTGTGCTTAGATTATCCATTTTTGCTTGTTCTCTATCAATTTTGCGAATTGCAAGTTCTAGTTTTTTAAAGCCTTCTTTAACAGGTAATTGCCATTCCATAACTTTATCATAGATTTGCTCTTGGTCTGTGAAGTGTAATTCTTTTGGTAAAGTTGATTGCACAGCACTATGGCATCCACTTGCCCCAGGTCCTACTAGATTTACATCACTCCAGCTAGTTCTTCCGCAACTCCACATTAAATCCACAAAGAATTTGCCATCTTTTCTAGCAATTGTCCAACCTTTAGTTGTTTGTGGGTCTCTTGGTTTTCCTTCTGGTGGGTTTAGAGTTTTTGCGTCTTTATCTACATAGATTTTCCATATATGACTTGCACGAACATTGTCAAATCCACCTTTATCAGGGTTTTGAACGCTTGCAAAGTTTTCACAACTCATCATATTTGGCATATGACAGCCTGTGCAATTATCTTTAGCGTGTGCTCCGCCGTATTTAAACATTTCAGCTTGAGTTTCGTGACAATCACTACAAGTTTTTTTAAGTCCTACTTTTGTATAAGGGTCTTTCCAATCATTTGCAGTAACTTCGTGTGGGTCGTGGCAAGTTGAACATCTCATACCTTTATCATAGTGCATAGTATTATACATTTGTGAGCCTTCAGTTCCACAAGATGGACACGCTGATTTAAAGTAGCTATTAAATGGCTTTCTTGGGTCAATCTTCGCATCTTCGCTATCATAAGCAAATCTTTGATGGCATCTTTCGCAATTACTTGGCATACCAGCACCCCTTGCTCCATAAAGGTGAGCTCCAGCTCCGTGACATTCTTCACAGCTAATTCCTTTAGAAATTGCGTGTTTTCTAAGCTCGTCTTTATTTCCAATTGCTGCTAAGAATTCTTCTTTAGATTTAAAGTCAAATTTAAAGCTATGGCATACTTCACAATATGCAGATGCAGGTTGAAACATCATTTTTTCTTTATAAGTAGAACCATAAGAGTTTATTCCCCAAACGCTTGAAGTTTGTTTGCCAAAATCTTCTAATTTTGTAGGAAAGCCAGGTGAGAATTCAGCGATTTTTTTCGCAACTTCAGGTGTAAGTGATTCAACCCAAAGGCGTGAGAATTGATTACCTCCAGCAACCATTTTACCTGTTCCATCAGCTAATTTTCCATCTTCAATGTGATAAGTTCCACGAACTAACCATTTATCAATAAAACCATATTTTGTTCTAGGAGTTCCTACGATTACAAATACATCATCAGCTTCAACACCTTTTGGTAAAATTGTAGCTTCGCTGCTTCCATACATAGGCTTTTTAGGGTCTCCTCCAGCTTCTTCTAATTCATCAGGAAAACGAATAACTTTTGAGTGGCGTGAGCGATTCCAAGCTTCATATTGAGCAGGGTGACATTCACCACATTTTTTAGGTCCTACGAATTTATTTGGATAATCTAAAATACTTTCCATACCTAGACGATATGTAATTGATGCAGAACGACCTGTGTCTTTTTCATAATTTCCATGCCCACCGAATTCTACGAATTCTTCTTGGCGATTAGAAATAGAATATTTTCCAACTAAATTTCCTTCCTTTTCGTATTTAAACATAGGATGGCGGTCTTTTAAGAACTCTATAAAATCAGTTTCTTGATTTACATAATCGTGAAGAGTTCTAGGCTCGATACCATCAGCTTGAGGTGTTATATTATTAGCATATAACATAATACAGGCACTACCTAGTGCTAACAAGCGTTTCATAGCTTTCTCCTTAAAATTAAAATTACAACAATGAAGTGTAATCCAATTTCATTTAAAGATTTCTTAAAAAAATATAAAAAATAAAATATAATTTAAATAATTCAAAAAGGAGAAAAAATGTATTAAATAATTTTAATTAATTTTCTTATTTTTTAAGGCTTTTATTATAAAATATAGCTTTAAGTTTAGATAATAAATTTTATCAATTAAGAATGATTTTAAAAGAAAGTAGTTTTAATAATAATGTTTTTAAATAAATTTTTAAATTTAAAGATTTCTTTAGTTTATATGCTAATTTTTGCTATTTTTTGTGGGGTTGCTACATTTATTGAGAGTGCAAAAGGCACAAGTTATGCTATGAGTTTAGTTTATAATGCTTGGTATTTTCACTTGATTATGGTTTTATTGTTTTTAAGTGTGATTTATGCGATTTTTAAATACAAACTTTATAAAAATATTTCATTATTTTTAATTCATATTTCTTTTATTTTTATATTTATTGGTGCTGTTTTAACTCATTTTTTTGGTTTTGAAGGCATTATTCATTTAAGGGTTGATAATAAAGCAAATGAGATAAAAAGCACAAAAACTGAATTAGTCTTAAAACACAATGATAAAATCAGTAAAACTAGTAATTTAAATGAGATTATAAAACTTGATAATGCAAGTTTAAGGTTTGTTGATTTTAGCAATGAAGCAGGGATTACTAAGGTAAAAAGTGATGATTTAAACGACCCTAGTTATTTAAAATTAAGATTTAATTTTGATAATGGATATAGTGATGTTGAGATTAATTATAATGAATGCGTTAGTGTTGCTAATATTGATTTTTGCTTTAACAAAACAAGCACTAATTATGTTAATTTTTATATAAAAGATAATGAGTTTTATATAAACACTAATCAAGAAATGAAATTCTTAAATCAAATTCTAAGCAGTGATTTTAAATTAAAAGATGGTATATATTTGCTAGATGAGTTTTCTTTTTCGGCTTTAAATTATTTAGTTCATTCAAAAGACGCACTTAGTATGAGTGGGGGTAATTTACAAGCGATTAGAGTAGAATTTAAATCAGGAATTTCAAAAGAACAACTAATCCTTGCATTAAACGATAATATTAAGATAAATGATTATGATATTTCTTGGAAGCAAGAGAGCTTAAAGCTTGATTTTGATATTTATCTAAAACGATTTAATTTAATAACTTATGCAGGTAGCAAGAGTGCAAAAGATTATGAAAGTGAGTTATTAATCTTAGATAATAATCAAAAAATAGATGTAAAAATAGCTATGAATAAAGTGCTTGATTATAAAGGTATTAGGTATTTTCAGCATTCTTATGATGAAGATTTAAAAGGCACGATTTTAAGTGCTAATAAAGATTTAGGCAAAACTCCTACTTATATTGGCTATGCTTTATTATTTATTGGGTGTTTTTTAAATTTATTTAGTCTAAAAACTAGAAAATATTTTAAGGCTTTAAGTGTTGTTTTTATAATAATTCTTAGTCCAAATTTAAAAGCAAATGATTTTAACTCTCATATAAATGAATTAAATTCTTTAATTATTCAAGATCTAAATGATAGATGTTTGCCATTTTATACTTTTTCACTAGAGCTATGCAATAAAATTGGTTGTCCTAATAAAAACGCTGCAAGTGAAGAAATATTTAGATTAATTACCGATGTTACTTATGTAAATGAAGCTAGATTAATTAGGGTCAAAAATCCTAAATTAAGAGAATTTTTAAATTGTGAAAAACAAGCAAAATTTAGTGATTTTTACGATGGTTCAAGCTATAAATTAAAAGATGAAATTAAAAAAACCTATGCTAAAGGAGAAGCGAATTTTAATGATTATGATAAGGATTTGATTAGAGTTGATGAGAGTGTGAATATTTTATATTTAATTTTTACAGCAGAATTATTTAAGATAATTCCTGATGAAAACCACTTGCAAAGCCCATTTGCAAATAATATAAGCTTGGATAATCAAAAGCTAATTAATGAATATTTAAGCTCTTTAGTAATTGCTAAAAAAACTAATGATTATAGCAAGGCTAATGAGATTTTATCTAAGATTAAAAACTTGCAAAATCAGTTTGATTTTTTACCTAGCCAAGCACAGATTAAAACTCAAATATTTTTAAGCAAATATGATGCTTTTTATAGTTTGTGTTTTGCTTATTTAGTGCTTTTTATACTTTCTTTATTTGTGATAAATAAAAATACTAAAATTATTTTTTATCTTACTTTAATACTATTTTTAATCCATTTAATTCTCATTGGATTAAGGGGTTTTGTAGCAGGATTTACTCCGCTTACTAATACTTATGAGAGTTTAATTTATATTGCTTTAAGCTCCGTTTTTGCTGGACTTGTTTTTAGAAAAAATCTATTACTTAGCTTATGCTTATTATTTAGCGTTGCTACATTATTTACAGCACATCTTAATGATATTAATCCACAAATTACAAATCTAATGCCTGTTTTAAATTCTCCTTATCTTAGTATTCATGTAAGCTTAATTGCTGCTTCTTATGGATTTTTTGGCTTAAGTGCTTTAATTAGCTTTTCTTATTTATCGTGCGTAATATTTAAAAAACCTTACGATAAGGCAAATATTCAAATATATTTAGCAAATCATTTAGGCTTATTATTATTAATTTGCGGGAATTTTTTGGGTGGAATTTGGGCTAATGAGTCTTGGGGAAGATACTGGGGCTGGGATAGCAAAGAGACTTGGTCTTTAATAAGTATATTAATATATGCAATTTTGGTGCATTTAAAATTAAAATCAAAACTATTATACGCGCTTCTTAGTATGTGGGGATTTGGCGTTATTTTGATGACTTATTTTGGAGTGAATTATTATTTAGTAGGTAAGCATTCTTACGCAGGAGAAAAGAGCAATTTTGAAAGTCCATTATGGCTAATAATTAGCGTAATTATCCTAACAATCTTTAGTTTGGTTGCTATTAGAAGGAATTTAAAATGAGAGTTGTGTTAATATTTTTAGCTTTATTTTTCATAGCTTGTGATGATGAAAAAATTGATGAAAATTATTTAAACACTCCACTTAAATGCTCTATTAATAAAGATATATGCGAAAAAGATTTCGAAGGTAGAAAAATTAGTTTTGAAATTATTAATCGTCCGATAAGATTTATGGAAGAAACTAAATTAATAATTAAAGGCTTACCTAAATACGATAATCTAAATCTTAAATTATATGGGCTTAATATGGATATGGGTGTTATAAATGCCGAGCTTATTAGACTTGATAACGGAGATTATGAAAGTGAGTTTGTGGTAAGCACTTGTTTATTAAGCACTATGAGATATAGATTAGAATTATTTAATAATGATAAAAAAATAAAATTATTTATAGATTTTGATATGAAAAGGTAAAAATGAGAATATTATTAACCAATGATGATGGATATGATGCACCAGGTCTTCTAGCGCTTAGAAAAAGACTTAAAAAGATTAAAGATTTAGAGGTTTTTGTAGTTGCTCCTTGGAGCAATAAGAGTGCTTGTGCGCATTCGCTTACACTAAATCATCCACTAAGTTTTGTAAAAATTAAGAAAAATTATTATGCCTTAAAAGATGGCACACCAAGTGATTGCGTAAATCTTGCATTTTGCACTATTTTTAAGGATAAATTACCTGATTTGGTAGTAAGTGGGATTAATAATGGAGCAAACTTAGCTGAAGATATAACCTATTCAGGCACGGCGGCTGCTTGTATGGAGAGTGTGCTTTGTGGAGTGAATGCGATTGCTTTTTCTCAACTTTATGAAAAAGATATAGATTTTAAGCGTTCAAGTAAACTTGCTGTTAAATTAATCTTAAAATTACTTAAGCTTAATCCACTTAAAAAAAGAAGATTTTTAAATGTAAATTATCCAAGTTGTGAGAGTGATTATAAAGGTTATAAAGTTTGTAAGATGGGTAAAATGAGATATGAATTCTCAAGTAAAATATGTAAAAACCCTAGAGGATTAGAGTATTATTGGCTAGATAGCTTGTATGATTTAAGCAAGGTAAAAGCAAAAGATGATGATATTGATTATGTAAGACAAGGTTATGCAAGTATTACTCCAATTAAGCTAAATCTAACGGCTAAAAAAGAATTAAAAAAAGTAAAGAAATGGTTAGAAAATGAGTGAGAGATTTGCAAGAGCTAGATTATTATTTCAAGATAATTATGATAAATTGAGTTCAAAAAAAGTGCTAATTTGTGGGCTTGGCGGAGTTGGTGGTATGTGCTTTAGCTCACTTGCTAGAGTTGGTATTAATGTAAG
This sequence comes from Campylobacter sp. RM9334, assembly GCF_020138145.1. NCBI lineage: Bacteria > Pseudomonadati > Campylobacterota > Epsilonproteobacteria > Campylobacterales > Campylobacteraceae > Campylobacter > Campylobacter sp. RM9334. Next base: position 19,938 of record NZ_JACGAX010000008.1, on the reverse strand, counting down.
TGGAATTGATAAGGATTATTTTGAAGCTAGTAATCAAAATAGACAATTACATTCTGAAAATATTGGACTTAGTAAGGCTAGCGTTTTTGCTGAATTTTATAAGGCAAATTGCTATGAGTTATTAATCACTAAAGAAAGCTTTTTAGAGTTTTTAAAAGATAAAGAATTTGATTTAATAATTGATTGTATTGATGATGTTAAAGCTAAATGCGATATAGCTGAAATTGCTTATGAAAAAGGTATTAGTTTTATTAGCAGTGGTGGAGCTGCAAAAAGAATTGACCCTTTAAAATTAAAGGTTGCAAATTGGGATAAGACTAAAATGTGTGCTTTAGCAAAAGCCGTTAGACTTGAGCTTAAAAAACGCAGATTTAAAGGTAAATTTAAAATGGCTTATAGCGAAGAAGAGCCAATGTGTGTTGGGCTAGGGTCTTTTATGGGAATGACTGCTTCTATGGGGCTTTTATTATCATCTTTAGCGATTAAACAATTATTGAAGAATTAAAGCCTAAAAAATTAGGCTTTTTTTAATATTTATAAGAGTTTTTTAAAGCTTGTTTTTGTCTTTTATATTCGTCTTTTATACGATTTTTTTCAGCTTTTAATTCTGCTTTTCTTCTTTTGTATTCGTCTTTACTCATACTATTTTTCATATCATTTAATTCATCAAGCTTGTCTTCAATCCTATCAATCTTACGCTCAGCTTCATCTTCTAATCTTTCAATAGTGTCTTTAATCTCATTTTTTCTAGTGTAATAATCATTATTATAAACACTACTGCCACCACAATGTGCTCTTACATTTGCTAAAGCGTTTTCTAAACCTCTAACTCTATTAAAATTGCCATATTGTTTTGCATAGCTTAATTCACGCTCTAATTTGTTGATTTTATAAGAGCAATCTGCCATTGCAATACTTGAAATTATGCTTAGTAAAATTAATTTTTTCATATCTTCTCCTTATAATACTTTAAATCCGATTAATTCAATTTTATTGCTTAAAAATCTTTCTTCATCTTGCATATTTAACATTAAATCAGTGCTTAGATATTTTTTATTATCATCAGCAAACACGCTAACGCTTACGCAATCTCCAAAAAGCTCCTTAGCCTTAATACAACCTAAGAAATTAGCCCCACTAGAAATTCCAACTCCAAGTCCGATTTTAGCTAGCTTTTGTGCCATTATAACGCTATCTATATCATTTACTATGATGATATCATCTAATTCATTTAGCTTTACAATATCAGGCACAAAACCATCTCCTATGCCTTGAATTCTATGTTCTGAATTTTCTCCAGGATTACTCATACTAGCGCAGCCTTCAGGCTCTAATGGGCATATTTTTACTCCAAGTGGTCTTAATACCTTGCCAATCCCCATTATAGTCCCACCTGTTCCAACTCCTGCTACAAAGCAATCTGGCTTTAGATTGTGTTTTTTTAGAGTGTTTAGAATTTCATTTGCAGTTTTTTCATGGGCTTTTACATTGCTTTCGTTTTCAAATTGATGAGGTAAAAATACATTGCCATTTTTTGCACTCTCATCGGCAAGTCTTACGCTACCACTAAAGCCACCTTCACAAGCACTAACTTCTCTTAATTTTGCTCCGTAACTTCTAATTATTTTCTTACGCTCTTCACTCATCCAGCAAGGCATAAAAATCTCAACACTAGCACCTATAAAAGCACCTAAAGCAGAAAAAGCTATACCTGTATTTCCACTAGTTGCTTCGGCTATGCTCATACCAGCTTTAAATTCATTATTTTTAACAGCATTTTGCATAATTTCTAATGCCATTCTATCTTTAATAGAGCCACTTGGATTAAAATATTCTAGTTTAAAATAGCTTTTTGATTTTTTATTTTTATATAAATATTCAACTTCAACTAAAGGCGTGTTACCAACTAATTTTGCATATTCTTTTAGTTTATTTTGCATATACTTTCCTTAATTAAAAAAACGCTTATTTTAGTAAATTAAAGTTAAAAATGAATTTAAAAATAATTTCAATAAAGATTATGAAAAATAATATCACTTTATTAATCAAAAATAATTATAATTTGTAAAATTATTATCAATAAAGGTTGGAAAATGTTTTCGTTTATTAAAAGAATTGCAAAATCAATTTTTGCACTTTTTAAAAAACCTAGAAAAGCTACAAAAACTCAAGTAATTGTAAGCAAGGCAAGTGAATTAGTGAATAAATTTATGCCTAAAAAAGAAGTAGAAGTTAAAGAAGTAAAACCTGATATTTTAAAAGAAATATCATTGTTTATTTTAAAAGAATTTGGATTTGGAAAATATATTAATTTTGCTTTAAGCTTTGCTAAGTTTTTAAAATAAATCATTACAATGCCCTTAAAGGATAGTAATGGTAGGGCAGGATAAAGTAAGAGAAATTTTTGATGAGTTTATAAAAGCAAAAGAAATTCCGCATAGTGTTTTCTATGGTCCAAGCGGGGTAGGTAAGACCACTTTTGCAAGATTTATAGCAAAAGAATTAAAAACTAATTTTTATGAGTTTGATGGTGCTAGCTTTAGCGTTGAAGAACTTAGAAAAGTTATTAAAAAAGATAGCCTTTTTAAGCCTGTTGTATTTATTGATGAAATTCATCGCTTAAATAAAGGCGTTCAAGATGTGTTATTAAAACCTTTAGAAGAAAATAATTTTTATTTTTTAGCTGCAAGCACTCATAATCCTTTGTATTCACTAAATAAGGCTTTATGCTCTAGGTTATTGTTTTTTGAGTTTATGCCATTAAGTTATGATGAATTAAAAGAGATTTTAGAACAAGCTCAACCTAATTTAAGCACAGAAATAAAAGATTATTTAATCAAATCAAGCTCAAACGATGCAAGAGCAATGCTAAATCTTTTAAGATACGCAAATGTTTTTAAAAATATTAGCCTAGAAAAGCTAAAAGCACTAAGACCAAATTATATTAGTAATAAAGAAGATGAGTTTTTACTAACTTCAGCCCTTATTAAAAGCTTAAGAGCAAGTGAAGTAAATGCAGCAATTTTATATCTTGCTAGAATGATAAATGCAGGTATTGATATTTTATACATTGCTAGAAGGCTTTGTATATTTGCAAGTGAAGATGTAGGCAATGCAAATCCAAATGCTTTAGTAATAGCTAATTCGTGTTTGCAAATATGTAAGGACATTGGCTTACCTGAAGCAAGAATTACGCTTTCTCAATGCGTAGTTTTTCTAGCTAATTCTAAAAAATCAAATTCATCTTATAAAGCAATCAATAAAGCCTTAGAATTTGTAAATAGCAATGAAGCCTTACAAATACCGACATATTTAGACAATAATCATCCTGATAAAGAAAAATACTATATTTATCCACACGATGAGCCAAACAAAACTCAAGAAATGGCTATTAATTGCCCTAAATTTTACGAAGATTACGGCATAGGATATGAAAAAAATTTCGCACTATGGAGAAAGGAAGGACTTTATAAATGTTAATAATTTCAACCGCAGGTCATATTGACCACGGCAAAACTTCATTAATTAAAGCTTTAAATGACTTTGATGGAGATAATACACCTGAAGAGCAAAAGCGTGGGATTACTATTGATTTGAGCTTTTCACACTTAGAGCATATCTCATTTGTTGATGTGCCAGGTCATGAAAGCTTGGTTAAGACAATGATAGGTGGTATTCAAAGTGAATACGCAATGCTTGTTGTAGATATTAACGAAGGGCTAAAAGCACAGACCTTAGAGCATATTTTTATCTTAAAAATTATGGGTGTAAAAAATATAATTTTAGTTTTAAATAAAATTGATTTATGCCAAGATATTGATGCTAAAAAGCAAGAGATTTTAAAGCAACTTGATTTTACGCCTATTAGAGTATTTTTAGTAAGTGCTAAAAACAAATTAGGCATAGATGAGCTTAAAAAATATTTATTGAGTTTAAAAGTTCCAAATTATGAAGATTTTGCTTTAAAAATCAATGTTGATAGAGTATTTAATGTAAAAGGCATTGGTCTTGTAGCAACGGGTATTTTAAAAAGTGGCAAATTAGAATGCAAAACTTATTTAAGCGATGAATTAGAAAATATTCAAATAAAATCAATTGAAGTTCAGCATAAAAATGTAGAAAGTGTAGTAGCACCTGCTAGGGTTGCTTTTGTATTTAAAGGGAATTTAAAAGTAGGAAATATCATTTATTCTAAGGGTTATTTAAGAAGTGCAAATGAGATTTATACTACTTTAGAAGGTAAATTAAAGCATGATGAAAATGTATTGTTTTGTGCTGCCAATAAGCAAATTGAAGCGAAATTTTTACAATACGATAGATTTGCAAAATTTGTATTAAAAAAACCAATTGCTCTAAGTTTTAATGAGCCTTTTATAATCTTAAAAAATGCTCGTGCTGTTGCTGGTGGAGTGGTGTTAAATCCACTTACAGAGCCACTTAAAAAATCAAAAATGATTGAATTATTAAATGCTTTAGAGCAAAAAGATTTTAAAAGTGCTTTTGCTTTATTAAATCAAAATCATAGTTCAGGTTTTGGGCTTTTTTGTGCGCCGCAAAGATTTAATCTAAGCACGCAAAAAGCCTTAGAATACGCTCAAGAAGTAGGTGAGATAGTAGATTTAAATGGTGCTTGTGTATATGCAAAAAAAGCCCTAGAAGATACAAAAAACAATATAAAAGAGCTTTTTACTAAAAACCCTTATTCATTACAAAGTGCAAAAAGCTTAGAAAAATCATTAGGAATTGATGAGTTTTTGTGTGATTTGGCTTTAAAAGATTTAGATTTTTTAGAATTTAATAATGGTCTTTTTTATAAAAAAGGCGAAAAATTAGAAAAATTATTAGAAAATAATGAAGAAAAAATATATGATGAATTAAATTGCCTAACCCCAAAAGCTCCTTATAATATCTATGATGAGCTTAATTTAGATAGAAAAAGTGGTGATGATATTATGAAGAAATTATGTTCTCAAAATAAGGTAAAAAGACTAGCTCATAATTATTTTATTAGCACACAAGCACTTGAAGAATTTGTAAAAAACATAAGCCCTATTTTAAAAATAGGTGTAGGAGTGCAAGAACTTAAAAATGAATATGACTTAAGTAGAAAATATGCCATTGCTTTACTTGAGTATTTAGACACTTTAAAGGGTGTAAAAAATATTGACAATAAACGCTATTTAATGCAAAATTAAACTTTTATTTTTTTAAGGAGATTAGTATGAAAAAAATAATATTAGCAATGTCGGTTGTAAGCGCTTTAAGTGCTAGTAAAATTAGTGATAAAGTTATAGAATTTGTAAAAACAATTACACCAGAAAATATTCAAGTAGAATTAGTAAAAGTTGATAAAGTTCCTGATTCAAAATTTGAAATGGTAGAGTTTAATTTATTAAAAGATGGAGTTGTAGTTGGCTCTGATGTTTTCTTTAGTGATGGAGTTTATGGAACACCAACTATGCTTAATATGAAAGAAAGTATAGATTTAAAAGCTAGTTTTATGGCTAAAAAAGAAAAAGAAAAACAAGAGAAATTAAGCTTATTATTAACAGATTTTGTTAAAGAAAATCCTGATATGATTATTAATCTAGGAAAGCAAAATAGCAATACTGCAATGGTAGTATTTAGCGACCCTGATTGTCCTTATTGTAGAGAACATTTAAAAAATATAGAAGAAGATTTGAAAAAAACTAATATTAAATTTGTTTTAACTCCACTTCCAATGCACGAGAATGCTTTAGATAAATCGCTTAATATTTTTGATGAAATCAAAACAGCTAAAACTGATGAAGAAAAAATCGCAATATTAAGAAAATATTATCAAGATGGTGTTGAATACAAAAAAATTGACCAAGATAGAAAAAATGAATATGCTAAAAAGGTTGATGAAAAAGTATTTAATATGGGTGTAAATTATACTCCAGCAATTTTTAGTAATATAAAAGTTAAATAATTTTTAGAATTTGAAACGAGAGTTTCAAATTCTTTTTTTAGTTCTTCTTAAATTTTGTGAAAATATTTGAAGCTAATTTTTTTACATCAAATTCATTATAAGCTTTTTCTAAAGTATTTAATTCTTTTTTGATTTTTTCGTTTAGCTCGCTATTTTGAAATTTGATTAATTTTATATTTAGTAGTTGCTTGTTTTCTCTTACTAATCTTGCAAATTTAGCAAAATTATTATCAAGTTTATTGTTTAAAATATTTTCAAGAGCCTTACCAGAAGCATCGTTATTTAGATTTGTCTTAATCATAGCTATAAAATCACGCTCAAGACTTAGAAGAGATAATTTCATATTATCAAGTTCATTATCACTTAAGCTAACTTCCAAATCCTTTTTAAGCCTTTCTAAGATAGCAAATATACCTTCTAAAAGTCCATTTAATACTCCAGTCAAAAGCTCTTCAGCATAGCTTTGCCATTCATTTGCTAGTTCAAGTGCTGCTTTTAAGATAAGTTCAGCTGCATTAATTATTTTATCCTTATTAAACTTAGCATATTCAAGTGCGTTAATTAGCATAAAATTACTTATTAAAAAGCATCTTTCTTCTATCATCGCATTTGTTTCAAGAACATTTATAAAAGCATTTTGAGAAGTTTCGTAAAGAATTTGTAATGAGTTTGCTTCATTTAACATAAGTTCTTCAAGGTATTCTTTTTGAATATCATTTTGAACTACCTTACTTAGCTCATTAAAACTTGATTTTGTAATATTATAAAGCTCTAATTCTTTTGACTTTATCTCTTTTCTAATCATCTCAAGCTCATTTGTAAGAGTATAAATCTCTTGCTCTTTTATAGACATTTTTGCTCTTAAAAGGGCTTTTAAAACTATATTTTTATTCTCATTTGTAAGCGCTTCTAAATTCTCTAGCTCTTCACAATACTTGGTATATAATCTAGCGATTAATCCATCATCGTTTGAATTAATAAATTCTTTTTTTGCTTTTTCTTGTATTTCATTAAATAATATATTCTTCATAGTTTTTCCTTATAAAACAAATTTAGAATGTTTTTTAAGAGTAGAAAATAATTCTAATCTATAAGCTTCATTTGGCACTTCTAGGCTTAGGTTATAGCTTTTATAATTACTTGTAGATTTTGAACTTTCAATTTTTGCATTTTTAATATCTAGCTTTTTTACTAATTCATTTATATCATCATCTTTATCAAGTATTACTTTATAGCTCCAGTTGCAAGGATATTCTATCTTTAAATCAGCTTTAATTTCTTCTAAATTGACCACTTTTGCCTCCGTCTTTTTCTAATAATTTTATATCATCAATAACCATTGTTTTATCAATTGCTTTAACCATATCATAAATCGTTAATAAGCCTACACTAACAGCATTTAATGCTTCCATTTCTACACCTGTTTTTCCTTCGGTGATTACCACTGCATTTAGTCTAAAAGCAAATTCATTCTCAATTGGCTCAATATCTACTTCAACTTTACTAATTGGTAGTGGATGGCACATTGGAATTAAATTTGATGTTTGCTTAGCTCCCATAACAGCTGCAACAATAGCTGTATTTATTACCGCTCCTTTTTTAGCATTTCCGTTTAAAACTGCTTTAAAAGCCTCTTCGTTCATTGTGATTTTGCCACTTGCTAAAGCTCTTCTTTTAGTAATTTGTTTATCACTAACATCAACCATAGTAGGATTATTTTGCTCGTTTATGTGTGTAAGTTGCATTTTTTTCCTTTATTTTTGCTTAGATTTTAACAAATAATATAAATAAAATGGTATATTAGCATTTTTAATTTTATTAAGGAAAATTATATGGCTTACGATGATGATGAGTTTTTAGATTATGAAGATGACGAGTTAGATGGCTTTAGTGAATATGATGACTTTGATGATGAATTAGACGAATTTGACGATGAGTTAGATGAGTTTGATGACGAATTTGAGCAAGATTTTGATGATGAATTAAGCAGTCTTGATGAATATAACATATATGATGAAGATATGTATGATGACGATGATTATAGTTATGACGAGGCATAATGCGAGAATACGATAGTCAAAGAGTAGAATTTATACAAGAGCTTTATGATACCTATGAAGATATAAGAAATCATAATATTACCTTAAAAAGAATTTATGTAATTTTAATATTAACCATAATTATTACATTTGGTTTTTTAGGTATTACTATGCTTTTTGCTAAAGAATTTTTTATATCAAGTTTATATATTGTTTGTGCTTGTTTATTTTATGCCTTACTTTTAAATAGAAAGAAAAAATCAGTAGCAAGGTATCTTGACTGGTTTAGCTTTATGGGTGGTGGGGCATGTATAATCATTGCTATTTGTTGTAATATATATTTATATTCTATGGCAGGCGGGGCTCATTTATATATTATTTTGCTAGCCACTTTGATTTATATAATGTTTATAAATGATTCTAAAAAAAGATTATTGATAGCAAATATTACTTATTTAGTGCTATTAACTATATTTATATCTTTATTTTTAATTGATTATTATTTTTGGCATCCTTATTATAAGGAGAGTTTTTTTTCTAATTTATTATTTATAATTTCTGTTTTTGTAGTTTTTTCTAGCATAGTATTTAGCAACCATGTAGTAGGTCTAAAATCAATAGAAGATATAGAAAAATTATCTGTAAATAAAAGTCATATAAAAATAACTAAAAAAATACATACTAAATTCAATCTAATTGATAAAAAAGATTTCACACAATTGCTTTTACAAAGACAACAAAATCAATACAATAATCTTAATGTTTGTATATTTGAGATAGCTTTTGTTCAAAAAGACCAAGATTCATATTTTAAGATAGATTACTACTACCAAAATAAAGTAATGAATGAATTCTTAAGTCTTTTAAGAGTTTATTATCCTAATGATGAAATTATAATTAAATGGGATTTAAATACTTTTGTATTAATTTTAGAAGAAGAAAGCTCTAAGTTTTATTTCTTACTTGAATCAATAAGCAAAGATTTTGATAAGATGATTAGAAAGAAAAAAGATAATTTTGATATTTATTTAAAAATTGTTGCAAAATACCACAAGCATATAGATACTCAAAAAAGACCTAAAGTTTTATTAGAAAAAATAAATGAAACCGTAAAATTAAAATATGAAACAAAAACAATGGGTCGTGAGTATATATTGTATAAAAGTGGATATGACGATATAAATTAAAAGGTTTAAAGTGGTTAAATATGAAGTTTTGATATTAGTAAATAGTCTATTTTTATTTTTTGCTAGATTTTTTACTGGTTTGATTTTTTATTACAATGGTTTTATAATTACTTCTTATGAAATTTTTGCAACATCTTTATATTATTTAGCTTTTTTATTCTTATTGTTTGTTGGTAGAAAACTTTATAAGAGTTTTGGAGAAAAAAATTATTTTTATAATAGATATAGAAAGATTTTAAATGGTAAAAAATCTTTTAAATCATCATTGTTTAAAAAAATTATAAGAGTAAATTTTATAAGCGTTAGGCATTATGCTTGGTATTTATTTCAATTAGAATCAATTTTTACAGCTACTTATTTTTCTTTAAGTATTGGTTGGGGATATGGATTTGATTTATATTTAATTATGCTTACATCTTATTATTATCTTAATTTAAGAAAATATTCTGCTTTAATTTTTATATTTCCTTTTGTTTATTTCTTGTTATATTTATTTTTATTTTTCTATTGCGACAAGGCGTATCAAGAGCCAGGACAAGTATTTATATATATTATCAATATAATTTGCGTAGTTAGTGCTATATTTTTTACCCAAATTATTATGGAATTAGGTCAGGTTATTAGATTTGTTAATGATGAAAACAGAAAGAGCCATTTAAAAAGACTTACTAGTTTTGACACCTTAACTGAAACTTATCATAAATATTCTTTCTTAGAAATTATGAATGCAAAACTTGAACATAATGCTGATGAAGATGTAATTACTCAAGCTAGTGTAATAGTAATAGAGATTAATAACTTAAGAAAAATTAACGAAGAATACACAACAGAATTAGGCAACGAAGTCTTAAAAGAATTTGCATATATATTAAGAAAAAATAGTGAAAACTATGAAAAATACATATCTCGTTGGAGTGGAAATGAGTTTTTAGTTTTTATTATTAATGAAGATGAGGTTGTAGTTAAGAGTTATATAGATGAAGTTAGGCAAGAAGCTATGAAAAATCGTTTTGGAGTAAAAGGTGCTAAAGTTCAAGTAATTGTAGGTTTATCTCATACTTCATCATTTGATTATCAAATAAATAAATTTATTAGCGAAGCTTATGAAGAATTGGCTATTAATAGAGATAAATTAAATTACGAAAAAGGAGATATATGACAAAAAAATTAAACAAAGAAGAAGTAAAAACTCTAGCCTTAAGCTCACTTGGTGGAACTCTTGAGTTTTATGACTTTATTATATTTGTATTTTTTTCATCTTATTTTGCACATCATTTTTTCCCAAATACGCTTAGCCCGTTTTGGCAAGAGCTAAATACTTATGGAGCATTTGCAGCAGCTTATCTAGCTCGTCCTTTAGGCGGCGTTGTGATGGCACATTTTGGAGATAAATTTGGTAGAAAAAATATGTTTATGCTAAGTATTTTGCTTATGGTAATTCCTACTTTTGCACTTGCTATTATTCCAACTTATGAGACAATTGGATATGCAGCCCCTATTGCACTTTTATTTGTTCGTATTTTTCAAGGTATGGCAATAGGTGGAGAGCTACCTGGTGCTTGGGTATTTGTAAGAGAACATAGTGAAGATAACAAAAAAGGTCTATTTATAGGCTTATTAACTTCAAGCGTTGTTGGTGGAATTTTACTTGGTTGTTTGGTTGCACTTATTATGCAGCTTAATTTTACGACTGAAGAGCTAAAGGATTGGGGTTGGAGAATTCCATTTGCTTTAGGTGGTATTTTTGGAATAATCTCTTTATATCTTAGACGATATTTAAATGAAACTCCTGTATTTAAAAAGATGAAAGAAAGCGATTCTTTAGTAAAACTTCCTATAAAAGATGTTATAGAAAATCATAGATTTGGGATATTTATTTCTATTTTAGTTACTTGGGTTTTAACTGCTTGTGTGGTTGTATTTTTATTAATTGCTCCAAATTTCGTAAAAGCTGTTATGAAATTAGACCCTGTTGATAATACCCTTCTTCAAATGTATGGAATACTTGCTATGATGATTGGTTGTGTTTTAACAGGATTTTTAAGTGATAAATTTGGAATTAGTAGGATTTATAAGATTTTTGCCATTCTTTGGGGTGTTTTTGGTGCGTTGTATTTTTATGAGTTGTATATAGGCAAGGATATTAATTTACTTGTGAGTTTTTATTTATTAGCAACTCTTAGTGCAGGACTTATGAACTTTACGCCTTTAATTATGGTTGAGATTTTCCCTGCAAAAATTCGTTATAGTGGAATTAGCTTTAGCTACAACCTAGCTTACGCAATAGCAGGATTTATAACTCCTATATTATTGCCGTTTTTAAACAAAGTTGCAATTGGTGAAAATCCACCATTTTTATATCAAATCGGTGGTGGAGCTTATATAGTTTTAGTAGCATTTGTTGCCTTTATTACGGCTTGTTTAGTATCAAAAAGAATGTAGAATTTAAAATAGGAATTTAAAATGAGATTTTTGTTTTTAATGTTTTTTAGTATATTTGCAAACGCAGCTGATACAAGCGTTAGCAATATGCAATTATATGGCGTTTTAACACTTTTACCGCCTTTAATGGCTATTATTTTAGCTTTTATTACTCGTGAAGTAATTTTATCTTTATTTATAGGTGTTTTTACGGGGACTTTTCTTCTAGCTTTTGCTAATTTTTACACAGCAAATATTGTAAATGATACTTATACATTTACTTATAATAATCCATCTTTTATGGATTGGGTAAATTTATTTTTAGCGTCATTTTCAAATATAGTAAAACATTTGCTAGATGCTATGATAGATAGCGATGATGCAGGAGTAATCTTGCAAGTATTTTGTATAGGTGGTGTGGTTGCATTAATTACTAAAATGGGTGGAATAAACGCAGTTGCACTTGCGCTTACTCGCTTTGTAAAAGGTCCTGTTTCAGCTCAAGTTAGCACTTGGCTTATAGGGCTTTGTATTTTCTTTGATGATTATGCAAATAGTTTAACCGTTGGTCCTATTATGAGACCAATTGCTGATAAGTTTAAAATCTCTCGTGAAAAATTAAGCTTCATACTTGATAGCACCGCTGCACCTGTTGCAGGAATTGCAATAATTTCTACTTGGATAGGTATTGAAGTTGGACTTATTAAAACTGCTTATTCTTTAGTAGGAATTAGCGATGTAAATGCTTTTGGAGTATTTATGCAAACAATTCCTTATAGATTTTATAATATCTTTATGCTAATTTTCGTTGTTTTAACAGCTATTCAGCAAAGAGAATTTGGCTCAATGTATATAGCTGAAAAAAATGCTCGTGCAGGAATAGTAAGTGAAGCTGCACTTGATGTTGGAGCTGAACTTGAGCGTGAATTAAAACCAAATGATGGAGTAGAGCATAAAATTAGTGATGCTTTAATTCCTATTTTAACTCTTATTATTACAGCTTTAGCAAGTTTTTATTTTAGTGGTTTAAATGCAATTATAGATGACCCTGATAAAGCAGACATTTTAAGCAAGATTGAAGAAAATTATTTAAGTTTTTATGCGATAAGAACTACTTTAGGTGAAGCAAACTCAAGCTTAGCATTATTTCAAGCTGCATTATTTGCTAGTGTTGTTGCAGTTATTTTAGGTCTAGTTCGCAAAAAAATTAATCACAAAGAAGCAGTAGAGACTTGGCTACATGGCTGGAAGAGTATGATATTTACAATTGCAATGCTACTTTTTGCTTGGAGCTTAGCTGCAATTGTAAAAGAATTAGGCACTCATAAATACATAGTTCAATTACTATCAGGCTCAACTCCGCATGTATTACTTCCTAGTTTAATTTTCTTAATCGGCTCGGCTATGAGTTTTGCAATAGGCACAAGTTATGGAACTATGGGTATTTTAATGCCTTTAGCAATCCCACTTGCACATGCAGTTGGTCTTGAAGCTGGTATGAGTGGAAATGAACTTCATGAATATATGGTTATAAATATTTCTTGTGTTTTAACAGGTGCTATTTTTGGAAACCATTGTTCTCCGATAGCTGATACCGTAATTTTAAGTGCAATGAGTGCAAAATGCGAATTAAGTGCGCATGTTAAAACTCAAATGCCTTATGCACTTTTAGTATGTGCTATTAGCGTAGTTTTTGGATATATTCCTGTAAGTCTTGGCTTAAATGTGTATTTAACAATTATTTTAGGTGTTGTTATGATGAGCTTAGCACTTCGCTTAATAGGAAAAAAAGTTGAATAAATTTGACTTAGTTTGCAAGGAATTTCAAATTCCTTGCGAGAAGATTTATAAAGATGGCTTAAGAACTAGGGTTAATTTTGCTTTATATAAAAATAATGGCGAAATATCTTATGCTATGTTTAAAGATAAGGTAAAAATAACTGATTTTGATACTTCTTTTATATGTGATGAGATAAGAGAATTTATGCCTAAATTACTTAAGGCTTTAGATGAAGTTTTAAAAGATAAATTATTTGAAATTAGATTTTTTAAGAGCTTTTATACTTTAAATGTTTTGCTTTTATATCATAAAGACATAAAAGAATTTAAAATAGAAAATTATTACGAAAAATTAAGCAAATTAACCAATTTAAAGCTTAATTTAATAATGCAATCAAGAAAACAAAGAATATCATATCCAAGCGATATTTTAGAGCATTTTAGCAATGGTATTAAGTATGAGTTTAATGATGAGTGTTTTATCCAACCTAGCTTAAGTATGAATGAAAATATGCTTGAGTTTGCAAAATCTTGTCTTAAAGATAAAAAATGCGATGATTTATTAGAGCTTTATTGTGGATATGGTAATTTTACCTTAGCACTTGCACCATTTTTTAAAAAAGTTTTTGCAACAGAACTTAGTAAAAAAAATGTGGCATTTTTAAATAAAAATTGCAAATTAAATAATGTAAATAATATTTTTACAGCAAGGCTAAAAGATAGTGAAGTAAAAGACGCTTTTAATAAGGTAAGAGCTTTTAATAGGCTAAAAGATTTAAATTTAGATGATTTTTGTTTTTCACATATTTTAATAGACCCTCCAAGATGCGGTTTAGGCGAATGTGTTAATTTAGTAAAAAACTATGATAATATAATTTATATTTCGTGCAATCCATTAACGGCTAAAATAGATTTAGAAAAATTATGCAAAACTCACGAGTTAAAAAGATTTGTTTTGTTTGACCAGTTTATAAATTCAGAGCATTTAGAGTGTGGATTTTACCTAGAAAGGAAGAAAGATGATAGAGCTTAGCAAAATATATGCGGCTAAAGAAAAAGTATATGATGTGGCAATTAAAACGCCTTTTAATTATTCAAGATTTTTATCAAATGATAAATATAATATATATTTAAAATGTGAAAATCTTCAAACAATTGGAGCTTATAAGATAAGGGGCGCTTATAATAAGATTGCAAGTTTAAATGAAGAGCAAAAAAAACTAGGAGTAGTTGCAGCAAGTGCAGGAAATCACGCTCAAGGAGTAGCTTTTTCTGCTTCAAAGTTTGGTATAACAGCTCATATCGTAATGCCAGAATCAACACCAGTAAATAAAGTAAGCAGCACAGCTAATTTAGGTGCTAATGTAATACTTAAAGGCGATAATTTTGATGAAGCTTATGCTTACGCAAAAGAGTTAGAAAAGACTAAAAATCTAACCTTTATTCACCCATTTGCTGACCCGTTTGTAATGGCAGGACAAGGGACTATATTTTTAGAACTAATTGAAGAATTAAACAATATTTCTTATATCATCGTTCCAGTAGGCGGTGGCGGTTTAATTAGTGGTATTGTTAGTGCAGCAAAACAAATTAATCCAAATATTAAAGTAATAGGAGTGCAAAGCAAGGGCGCTAGTGCTATGCTAAATAGCTTTAATGAAGGTAAAATCATAAACTCAAACAAGGTAAAAACAATAGCTGATGGTATAGCTGTAAGAGATGTTAATGAAGATAGCTTTAATATAATTAAAAATAATGTAGATGATATGGTTATGGTTAGCGATGAAGAAATAGCTAATGCGGTTTTATTTTTATTAGAGCAACATAAACAAGTAGTTGAAGGTGCAGGAGCAGCAAGTGTAGCTGCTGTAATGCACGGCAAAATTCCTAATCTAAGCGGCAATGTAGTTTGTATTTTAAGTGGTGGAAATATAGATATTACAATGCTAAATAATATTATTGAAAAAGGTCTTATTAAAAGTTATAGAAAAATGCAAATATGCGTAACTTTAATTGATAAAGCAGGGGCATTACTTGATTTAACTAAAGCTTTAAAAGACGCACAAGCAAACATAATAAAAGTTGATTATGATAGATTAGGCACTGATTTTGGTGATGCAAATATTACAATCACACTTGAGACTAAAGGCAAAGCTCATCAAGAAGAAGTTGGAAAAATTCTTAAAGAGCAAGGTTTTACATTTAAGGAGATAAAATGAGAAAGTTTTTAATAGAAATAACTACAGAAGAATTACCTGCAATTCCTTTTTTAAAAGAAGAACCAAATATAAAAGATAAATTAGAAGTGGTTTTAAAAGCAAATAATATTGAATTTAGTAATTTAGAGTTTTTATACACTCCTAGAAGATTTGTTTTTACATTTAAAGCAAACGAAAGAGCAAACGATAGCGTTATAGAGTTAATCGGAGCTCCTAAAGAAGTAGCCTATAAAGATGGGAAATTAAGTAAAGCTGGTGAGAGTTTTTTAGCAAAAGCAGATATTAGTGAAAACGAACTTAACTTTAAAGAAATTAAAGGAAAAGTTTGTTTATATGTAGAAAAAATAGAAAAAGGTAAATTATTTAGCGAATTAATAAATGATATTTTAGAAAGCTTTATTACAAGTCTTAATTTTGGTAAAAGTATGCGTTGGGGTGCAAATACTTTTAGTTTTATTCGCCCAATTACTGGACTATGCGTTATGATGGATGATGAATTAATTAATGCAAGTTTGTTTAATATAAACTCAAGTAAAAGTACTTTCGTTCATAGAAATATTAGTATGGATAAAATATCTTTTAATACCCAAGATGAGTATTTTAAGACTTTAAAAGAAGGCAAAGTTATCTTAAATCCTAAAGATAGATTAGAAATCATTTTAAGTGAGATAAGAAATATTGAAAAATTATGGAATTTAAAAGCTGAAATTGATGAAGAATTATTAGCAGAAGTTGTAGCAATTACTGAATATCCATCAGCGCTTTTAGGTAGTTTTGATAAAGAATTTTTACAAGTTGCACCTGAAGTAATAATTACTTCAATGAAAGAAAATCAACGCTATTTTGCAGTATATAAGGATAATTCTTTAAGCAATAATTTTATAACAATTACAAATTCATTCAATCCTGATTTAGAAACTATAAAAAAAGGTAATGAAAAGGTGTTAAGAGCAAGGCTTAGCGATGCGTTGTTTTTCTGGGAAAATGACTTAAAACTTGGCTTACAACCTGAATTATTAAACAATACAATTTATATGCAAGAATTAGGCACAATAGCACAAAAAGAGCAAAGAGAAGAAGAAATTGCCTTAAGATTAGCAAAATTATTTGCTTATGAAAATACAAAAAATATAAAAGATGCAATCACACTTAGCAAGGCTGATTTAAGGACACAAATGGTAGGCGAATTCCCTGAATTACAAGGAATTGTAGGCTCATATTATGCTGCTAATATGGGGTATTCTAGTGAAGTTTGCACTGCTATTAAAGAGCAATATTTATATGATGTTATCCCAAGCACAAAATTAAGTAAAATTGTAATCTTAGCAACTAGACTTGATACTTTAATGGCTTTATTTAGTATAAACAAGCTTCCAAGTGGTAATAAAGACCCTTACGCATTAAGAAGAGCAGCTTTAAGTATTATTAAAATTCTAATTGATTTAGGCGTTAAATTTAATTTATTAGATTTATTAAACGAGTTTAAAGGTCTTTATAAAGATTATGATAAAGTTAAATTGCTTAATTTTATTACAGATAGATTTAATGCTTTATATAGCGTAAATTCATCTTTTATAAAAGCAGTTTTAAATGTGAATAATAATGATTTAGTAGTAATTGATGAGAATATAAAAGCACTTATAAATCTAGCAAAAGATAAAGATTATGAGAGCAAAATCTCAACATTTAAAAGACTTGCAAATATCATAAAAGATAGTAAAGATTTATATTGTGATGAAAGCAAATTAAGTAATGAATATGAGATTAAATTATATAAAGCTTATAAAGATATTAGTTTTAGTGATGATGTGAGTGATAATTTAGGTAAGATTTTTGCACTTAAACCTATCATTGATGAGTTTTTTGATAATGTTATGATAAATGTTGATGATTTAGAGATTAAAAATAATCGCTTAGCATTAGTTTATAGCATTTATAAGCACATTGCTTGTGTGGCTGATTTAAAAGAAGTTAGTTTTGATAGCATTGTTTAAAGAATTTAAAGCTGCTAGTTATAGAGCAAGAACTAGTAGCTTTAAGCCTATTAAAAACCTTGATTTGGTTGATTTTAAAGACCTTTTGTTTTTGGATAAAGAATTTAATATCTTAAAAAATAATATGAATAATTTTTTACAAAACAAAGCCTATCAGCATTGTTTATTAGCCGGTGCAAAAGGTTGTGGCAAATCTAGTTTAATCAAGGCTATTTTTAATGAATTTATTAAAAGTGATTTAAGAATAGTTGAGGTTTTTAAAGAAGATTTATCGCATTTAAGATATATTATTGATGATTTAAGCGAATTAGAATACAAATTCGTAATATTTTTAGATGATATAAGCTTTAGTATAAATGATGATAGTTTTAAGGCATTAAAGCCGATTTTAGATGGTGGATGCGAGAAATTAAGTGATAATATAATGTTTATTTTAAGCTCAAATTATAAAAATCTTTTAAAATCAAGTAATACAAATTATCAAGACGCTGATTTTAAAGATGAAAGCGATGATAGATTTGCTTTAAAAGAAAGATTTGGAATATGGCTTAATTTTTATTCAATGAGCCAAGAGCAGTATTTAAGCATTGTAAAATCATTATTTAAAGATGAATTTAGTGATGAGATAAAGGCTAAGGCTTTAGAATTTGCAAATTTAAAAGGCACAAAAAATGGTCGTATCGCTAAACAATTTTATGAACTAAAAAAGGATTTGAATGATTAATGGAGCTAGTATTTTTAAAGCGTTATTAAAACATAATTTACAAGGTTCTTATGAATGGCAAAATTATGATGATTTTTCAAAATTTTTAGCTCTTTTAATAGGTCAAAATACCAAGTGGCAAAACACTCAAAAAGCATTAAAAAATGTTGAAATTCCTATTTCAAATTCTATAAACAAACTTGCTTTAATTGATGTAAAAGAACTAGCCGAGTTAATAAAAGCAAGTGGATTTTATAATACAAAAGCAAAAAAAATTAGCGATTTAGCAAAGGCAATTGTGAATGATTTTAGCAGTTTTGATGACTTTATTAATAATGCTAGTTTTGATTGGATTATGGATATTAAAGGCATTGGTTTTGATACGGCTTTAATGCTTAGTAATTTTCTTTTAAAAAAGCCTATTTTTGTGGTTAATTCAAATGCTAAAAGATTTTTAGAACTATTAGGCTATGAGTTTAATAATTACGAAGAAGCTATAGATATTATAGCTAGTGGGCTTGATGATGAGTATTTTTATAAAGCATTAAATACTCAAGATTTGTCATATATTTATATGATTTTTGCTGCAAGTATTGATAATCTAATGCAAAATCATTATAAAAATAAACAATTTGATGAAATAGGGCTTAAGGTTTTAAAGGAGCTTGAATGAAAATTGATATAAGTGATTTTAAAATAGTTGAGTTTAAAAAATCAGATTTTATAAAACCTTTAAGAGCTAGTTTTGTTATAAACGAGCATAAGGTAGATTGGGATTTTATAAAGTCTTTTGATTCTGTTAGTATTATGTTATATCACGAGAGCAAGGATAGTTTTATATTTGTAAAACAATTTAGAGCACCTTTATATTATTACGAAAATTGTAAAGATTATGAGAGTGGATTTTCGGTTGAATTATGTAGTGGGATAATTGATAAAAACAAAAGCTTAGAAGAAATCGCCTTAGATGAATGTATAGAAGAATTAGGATTTAAGCCTAAAAAATTAGTTTATATTAATAAATTTTATACAGGATTTGGTAGTGGGGTAAATACTCAACATTTATTTTTTGCTAGGGTTAGTGATGATGATATTGTAGGAGTTGGTGGTGGCGTTGATAATGGAGAATTCATTAAAAGCGTATATGTAAAAATCAATGAATATGATGAGTTTTTTGCAAAAAATAAAAGAAGTGCTTTGATTGATTATGCTAATTTGTGGTTTAG
This sequence comes from Campylobacter sp. RM9334, assembly GCF_020138145.1. NCBI lineage: Bacteria > Pseudomonadati > Campylobacterota > Epsilonproteobacteria > Campylobacterales > Campylobacteraceae > Campylobacter > Campylobacter sp. RM9334. The sequence goes on along the minus strand of NZ_JACGAX010000008.1, from coordinate 417 downwards.
GCATATTTATAAAAAATAAGTAGATTTAAATTCTTTTAATTTTTAATAATTTTGTATTTTATAAATGCAGTAAAACTTATATATGAATTACGAATAAATTCGTAATTCTTTTGATTAATCATTGATATGTGGGCTGCAATATAATTTGCCATACCAAGTAATCGTGCAGTGATTTACTGGTTTTTTATATTCGTGTCCTGCAGCATATACAACTGAGCTTAAAGCTAACAATAAAATAACAGATGAAAATAATTTCTTCATAATCTCTCCTTTTTTTAAAATTTAGTAAATTATTACTAAAAACTCTTAAAGAAAAAGAAAATTAACCGATATAAGTTTAGTTAAAGGAGAGTTAAATATGGATTTAAATATTTGTGATATGGGTGGGTTTTTAAATTCTAGCCTACATAAAATAAA